>DASXOT010000116.1:0-5499 GCA_036494065.1 Chitinophagaceae bacterium | reverse complement strand
ATGGTTACAGAGAATAAATTAGATATCAGTTTTCTCCATGAGGAAGAAGCTTGTTATTCAGGCAGATTTTTAAAAAAGTAATATGGAAAATGTAGTAATTGCCGGAAAGGAAAACAAGCCACGCATTGAAGCAATGAACGGGAAGCAGATCTGTTCACGCTGTATTTATGATGAATCCGTTCCTTCTATCGAATTTGATGCAGAGGGCGTGTGCAATTATTGTCGCATGGTAGACAAACTCAAAGCAGAATATAAAACCGGTACGGAAGTAGGTGAAAGCGATATGCAAGCGATCATCGAAAAGATCAAGAAAGAAGGTAAGGATAAAAAATATGACTGTGTGATCGGAATTAGTGGCGGCACTGATTCTTCCTATATGGTTTACTGGGCTATTCAAAATGGCCTGCGTCCCCTGGCAGCACATTATGACAATACCTGGAATACTGCAATTGCTACAGAAAATATCAGGAAGGTTCTTACCAAATTGAATGTCGATTTATTTACGCACGTTGTAAATAATAAAGAAATGGACGACATCTATCGTTCCTTTTTCCTCGCGGGTGTTCCGGAGATCGATGCGCCGACGGATCTTGCTCTGGCTGAAACCCTGTACAGGGCCGCTAATAAGTACAAAATAAAATATATTCTCGAGGGTCATTCATTTGTCGCGGAGGGAATTACGCCTTTGGGCAAGAATTACTTTGACGGAAAATATATTTCATCGATACATAGAAAATTTGGGAAAATGAAGATGAGGACTTTTCCCAATATGCCCTTCTGGACTTTCATCAAATGGACCGCCTTTAAAAGAATTAAAAAAATAAGACCATTCTGGTACATCAAATACTCAAAAGAAGACGCAAAATCATTTCTTACCAAAGAATTTGGCTGGGAATATTATGGTGGCCATCATCTGGAAAATCGGATGACAGCTTTTAATCACAGCTATTATTTTCCAAAGAAATTTCATATTGACTATAGAAATAACGCGCTTAGTGCTTCTGTGAGAGCAGGTAAGATGTCCAGAGAACAAGCTATTGGCGAATATTTCAATACGCCTCCCTATTTGGAACCTGAGTTACTTGAATACTTTAAAAAAAGGCTGGGATTTACTGAAATGGAATTCCAGGATATAATGAATCGGCCCCCAAAATATTGGTATGAGTATCCAACTTATAAAAGGAGATTCGAATTGCTTCGCCCTTTCTTTTACCTCCTGATGAAATCGCATCTTGTTCCTCACAGTTTTTATCTCAAATATTGCTTTCCGATAAAATAGAATGATAACCATTATTGATTATGGCATGGGTAACCTGGGTTCTATTCAAAATATGTTTAGACGTATTAAAATAGAATCGGAGATCACAGGCGATCGGGCTAGGATCAATTCAGCAACAAAGATTCTGCTGCCGGGTGTCGGAGCGTTTGATGCCGCCATGCAAAGAATAAATGACGCTGGGTTGATAGAAGTGCTGAACAAAAAAGTTCTCGAAGAGAAAGTTCCAACATTGGGTATTTGCCTGGGAATGCAACTGCTTTCCCTATCAAGTGAAGAAGGAAAATTACCCGGTCTTGGGTGGATCAATGCACGAACTATAAAATTTATTCCTGGCGATTCATCTCTGAAGGTTCCGCACATGGGATGGAATTTAGCGCATATAAGAAAAGAGAGTCCGCTGATCGCTGATCTGCAACCAGGACCTCGATTTTATTTTGTGCATTCTTTTCACGTAAAATGTAATAACCAGGAGGACGTGCTTACCACAACATATTATGGCATTGATTTTCATTCAATCATCCAGCACCAAAACGTCTATGGTGCGCAGTTTCATCCCGAAAAGAGCCATAAATTCGGCATGAAGATTTTGGAGAATTTTGCAAAACTTTGAGATGCTAAAGACGCGAATCATCCCTTGCCTTCAGTTGATTGGCGATAGCCTCGTGAAAACGGTAAAATTCAAAAGCCCTTCTTACATCGGCGATCCTATTAATACAGTTCGCATATTCAATGAACTGGAAGTGGATGAACTTTGTTTTTTAGATATCCGTGCGTCAATTGAAAACAGGCCACCAAATATTGAAATCCTTCACCAGATATCGAATGAGTGTTTTATGCCGCTTTCTTATGGCGGAGGAGTTAAAGATTTCGAAACGGCAAAAAAAATATTCGCCATTGGCTTTGAAAAGATTGTCATCAATACACACGCTTTCCATGATTTGTCGTTGGTGACGACAATATCTCAGCATTTTGGCGCGCAAGCAATAGTTGCTTCGATTGATGCTAAAAAAAATGTGTGGGGAAAGTATAATGTATTTATAAATGACGGTTCAGAAAAAACAAATGGAGACGTTGCGGAATGGGCAAAACAATTAGAGGACGCCGGAGTTGGTGAAATACTGATCACCTCGATGGACCGGGATGGCACATGGAGTGGTTTTGATATTGAGTTGACGAAAAAAATTTCCGAAACTGTAGGCATTCCCGTTATTGCCAATGGAGGCGCCGGCAACATCAATGATATCGGCGAAGCGGTTAAAATGGGAAAGGCTTCTGCGGTGGCATTAGGTAGTATGGTGGTGTACCAGCAAAAGGGAATGGGTGTGCTGGTTAATTTCCCGGACAAGGGCAAGTTGGAAAGCATTTTATATGAATAATACGCACATTTCGATTTTTCAATGAAACCAATGCAGGAATTATTACTAAGAGGACTGAAAAAATTCAGGATCTTAAAAAAGATAAATTTCAGTTTCACGAAAAAGATTAACCATCATCGTTTTAGAATTCCCATAATTAGCGGTAGTGGCGAACAAAATATTCCTGTTCATGAACAGTGGATGGATTCAGTTCTGCAAAAACTTCTGGCCTTAAAGAGAGGTGCTTTTATTGATGTTGGTGTCAACGTGGGACAAACTCTTTTAAAGATTAAAAGTATCGATCCTGATATCGAATACTATGGCTTCGAACCTAATCCCACTTGCGTTTTTTATGTCAATCGGCTGATCGAGGCCAATAAAATCGAGAACGTTTATATATTCCCGGTAGCCATTGCGGAAAAAGCAGGAATAACTGAATTAAATTTTTACTTCGATTCGGATACTGACGCAGCGGCATCGATGATCAAAGACTTCAGACCGGTGTCTGGCATTCGCAAATCGGTATTCATACCTTGCTTATCCATTAACGATGTAAAAAGTTTTATCTGGGATTCTTCTGTTTCTATAATAAAGGTGGACGTTGAGGGTGCTGAACTGGACGTCTTGAAAGGACTAAGTTCGTTCCTGGAAACTTTGCGGCCTTTTGTTCTGATGGAGATATTACCCGTGTATGAGGCGGAGAATAAATTTAGACTGGACCGGCAACTGGAAATTGAAAGAATCCTTTTGAAAAATAATTATAAAATAATAAGAATAAAAAAGAATAATGATCGGTTTTTCTCACTGGAAATGATTGATGCGATCGGCATTCATTCTAACCAGGACTGGTGCGATTATATTTTTTGCCCTGGTGAAACGCATTTACAATTAATAAGCTGAGGTATGAAAGTAGCCCTCTATGGGAACGTTTGTAATAATTTCTATGCACTGGCCAAATGCCTTCGTAAAAATGGAATCGCAGACGCGCATCTTTATTTAAATTATACGGAAGATTTTCAGCATAGACCGGAAAGTGATGACCCTGAATTGAAAGATAATTATCCTGATTGGATACACCTGGACCGTCGCTGGGATCCATTCAAATTTTTGAAAAAATTCGATAAGGTATTTATCAATGAACTAAATAAATATGATGCCGTGTTCTTGTCTGATCATGGCCCCGTCCTTGCTCCCTACATCAATAGTAAGAAAATTTTTTATGTTACAGGTGCTGATCTTACTCGTATGCCTTTTAGAGAACGTTACATGGAGGGACTTAAGGGAATGAAATTCTGGCTGGCAAGACGCTATATTTCCTATATGCAGAGAAAAGGAGTCAGGCATTTCGATAAGATCATCGCCTCACCATTCGCTCCGTTTAATTCAGCTCTGCAAAGATTGGAGATACCAGAGCAAAGAATTAGTCAAAGTTATTATCCTATTCTTCTGGATGTAAAAAACATGGTAAATGACCCTGACGCCAGACAAAAGATCGATGCATATAACCGGGAAATGCTTGCTCCATTCCAGTTTGTTATTTTTCATCCCTCGCGGCTTATTATTACGAAACATTCTTCATATGTTTCTTCCGGGCATTGGAAGGGGAATGATAACCTTTTCAAAGCATTTGCTATTTTTTTGAAAAATCATAAAGTCACAGATGCATGTATTGCCATGCCCGAGAGAATAACTTCGCCTGAGATAGAATTGGCCAAATCGATAATAAAGGAACTGGGAATAGAAAAGAATATCGTTTGGTTAAAGCCAACAACTCCCGAAGGCTTTCCACGCAAGGAATTGATCAAGTACTATTCGTTATCAAGCCTTGTAGCCGATGAGTTTGCAACCGGCTGGTTTGGATCCATTGTGGTGGAGGGGATGGCTTGCAGCAAACCCACCTTATGTTATGTAGATGAAGAGGTGATGAAAAAACTATACCCATGGCACCCGATAATTTCTGCGATTGAACCAGAAAAAATTGCCAGCCAGATTGCTCAATATTATTTTGACCGCGAACTCGCGTGTAAGCAAGGGAAAATCTCAAGAGACTGGGCATTAAAATACCATTCAATAGAAGAAGGGTCTAAGATTTATGCGGATAATTTGAATAACGATTTAAAAGATGTGTTTAGTAAACAATGATTGCCTGGGTAAAAAACCTATTTAAGGATTCACTTATATACGGTATCGGTTTTGGCGTTTCGCGTTTTCTCCAGGTGCTTGTTCTTCCAATAATCGCGCGTTCACTTTCTTTAAGTGAATATGGTTATTACTCCAATTATGTGATTTTTTATACGATCGCAGGCGGAGTATTTTTATTGGGCATGGATAATTCTGTGGCTCGATTTTTTTTTGATTCGCAGGACAAACTGTATCATAAAAAGGTTTTTTCAATTGGACTTTTCTGTGTTCTTTTCGTCTCTTTTTTTGTAGCTATCATCTTTTCTTTTTTCCCTTCCGCGCTCTTAAAAATTATAAGCGTGCCTCTCGCATACAGCGGAGCTCTTCCGTTTGTCTTGTTCACATTTCCCATGTTAGTTTTAAATAATTTTTTCCTCAATTGGTTTAAATGGAGGAGAGAAAGGTTTTTCTTTTTGATTAATGCGATTGGGACTGTGGCATTGCTATTAATTCCCCTTGCCGTGATAAAACCGGTCGGATTCTTATTTATCTTTAAAACGATTTTTTTTAGTCAGCTTATAGTCGCGATTGTGTCAATTGCCCTGTCGATAAAGTACATCCGATTCTTTTTTGATCGTTCGCTTTTTATTTCCATGCTTAAATATGGGTTTCCGTGGATGTTGGTTTTTTTTCTGGGCCTTTCCCGGTCCTATCTCGATCGCTTTTTTTTGACCCACTATCTTA
>DASXOT010000115.1:0-3232 GCA_036494065.1 Chitinophagaceae bacterium | reverse complement strand
TTAGTTCTTTAAATCGTTTTAGATTCTCCTCAACAACAAGATTGCCGATGCCCCAGGTCGCCTGGTCGCCGGGTATTGGGTTTTTCTTTATCCATCCGCCATTGGCATATTCAAAAAAATCATTTGCTGGCGAAACGGTGGTGTCGAGGTTTTCCGCTAAATAATCTCTTTTGGTGGAGGTATTTTCAACTTTTGTATTGCATGAACTGGCTGCAACTAGTAAGGCCGCGAGCCATAAAAATCTGGATGGCATAATAAATAAATAGTTTAATAGCGATAAAAGTAAGGAATAAATACTGTCAAAATGGACAGACGGTATATAAACCATTGAAGCGCGGTCATTTTTGGTTTTTCCAAATACTTAATTTGTTTTTTGATCGTTCCTAAGCAGGCTTAGCCCTAATTTTGCTATACGATCCTAAAATTTGACTTATGAAACAAATCCGCCTGATCATTCCCCTGTTCCTGGTTGGATATTCTTCATTTTCTCAAAATATTCATGTCGGCATTTTTACGGCTCTTTCGGCCTATGAGGGAGACCTAACCGACAGGATTTTCCCGAAAAAAGTAACCAATGGCGCGATTGGGGTCACGTTCAATTATGAACTGATGCCTCAGTTCATGCTTCGCGCTGGTTTTACGTATACAGTTGTCGGTGGCGCAGATCGGTTTAGCAGCGACTCTACAAGACGCTCCCGCAACCTGGCATTTGAAACCAAGATAGCCGAATTCAGTGCTGTCGGTGAATATTACTTTTTTGATTTAAACGAACAGAGATTCTCACCCTACCTATTTGGAGGGCTGGCAATATTTCATTTTGATCCTTATGATTTTAATGGCGGCACGCAGAAAATATTTTTACAACCGTTGAGCACTGAGGGCGAAGGTCTTCCTGGATATCCAGGCCGCAAACCATATGCTCTCACACAGCTTGCTTTACCCTTCGGCGCCGGGATTAAATACGCGTTGACGGATAACCTGCGCATTGGCCTTGAGTTAGGCATGCGAAAACTATTTACCGACTATCTTGATGATGTTAGCACAAACTATCCTGATCAAAATGACCTGCTAAATGCCAAGGGCCCCTTAGCAGTTGCCATGTCCTACAGGGGTGATGAATTGACAGGTGGAAATCCTAATTTTCCTGCTAAAGGAGCACAGCGTGGAGGTTCACAAAAAAAAGATTGGTACTATTTTTTAGGCCTTCACATTACCTACCGCCTTGGTAGCGGCGATAATACAAACCGTAGTGGTGTATTCGGGGGAGGCAATTACAAATCAAAAAGAAAGGGCATCGGTTGCCCGGCGGTTCACCAGTAGGAAATCAATCTTATTTAGTCTTTCAAATCCTTTCGGGGTCATTCTTTGACTTTGTGACCCTATCTTAGTCAAAAAGATAAATTGTGAAACCGGGAGAGTTAATTAAATAATTCCGGATGAAGCTTTTTACATCCTTAAGTCCGTAGGCTTGGGGATGCTTGAATTTGCTTGTAAAAAATGTATGACACATCGATTACAAAAAAAAGGGCTCTTAATCGAAGTCGAAAAACAGATTCCAGTAATTTTCGAAGAAGTAAAAATGGACTGCGGTTATAGAGCAGATATTGTTGCTGAATGATCAGTGGTTATTGACACAAAAAATATCGAATCAACCGAACCCTTACAAATCGCTTATCTGCGCTTTCTGAAGATAAGACATTAGTCATTTAAGCAACATCAGGCAAATTGCATTTAAATTTTTTTTCCGGTACTGTCCAATTAAGTTCTGTTCAATTGTTATAGCTGCGTAATAAGATTTAATAACTCAAAATTTTAAAAAGATGGATGAATACATGTTAATCTTCAGACACCAGGATGGTAACAAAATAGCTTCCCCCGAGCAAATACAAATCTGGATGAAGCAAACTATGGATTGGATTGGCGGTATAGCCGCACAAAATAAATACAGCGGAGGCCATGGTCTTCCTTTTGACGATGCGAAAGTGGTGGGACACAAAGGTGTAGTTACTAATGGCCCTTTTGGAGATATAAAAGAAACCATTGGAGGGTATATAGTGGTAAAAGCCGATTCGATTGATGAAGCCGTTGAATTTGCTAAGGGTTCTTCTGTGCTCCAGGGGGAAGGCAACACGGTGGAAGTTAGAAAGATTGCCGGAAAAGACAATAGTCAAAAATAAAAATGCAAATTGTCCGGTTTGAGAATTCTTATTTGTTAGATCTAAATAAATTCACTAACAATTAAAACAAAATTTATGGCAGAATTTATGTTGCTATTTAGATACGATACAAAAGCGCCGCAACCCACACCCGAACAAATGCAGGAAGTAGGAAAATTATGGTGGGCATGGAGATCAAAATTGGAAGCTGAGAAAAAATTAGTCAGCACAGGTAATCGCTTAAGCAGGGCCGGCCGCGTTGTGAAGAGTAAAAATGTGGTAACGGATGGTCCCTATGCAGAGATCAAAGAATCATTGGCTGGCTTCATGACCATTTCGGCACAGGATTTCGATGAAGCTGTAGCGATTGCTAAAGATTGCCCTATTATTGTTTCAGGAGGCAATGTGGAAGTACGAAAATTTATCGCTCCCGATGATAATGAAAGCTGAAATATAACGACGCCTCTTAAATTTGAGAGGCGTTTTTATTCATGGATAGCGAGAAACTCATACCACATCTGTTCCGCACGGAATTCAGGAAGATAGCGGCAGTACTGTGTAAAGTTTTTGGTATTGACCATATAGAGATTGCGGAAGATATTGCGAGTGAAACTTTCCTGGCCGCTTTCGAAACATGGACCTACAGAGGTTTGCCAGAAAACCCAACAGCATGGCTGTATCATGTTGCAAAGAATAAGGCAAAAAATTATTTGCATCGGAATTCTGTTTTTGAAAACAAGATCATGCCCGATTTAAAAAAGACGTCTCAGCAAGCAGATCTTGATGAAGTCGATCTTTCTACCCAGAACATAACCGATAGTCAGTTGCAGATGATGTTTGCACTTTGTCATCCTTCTATTTCTACAAGTGCGCAAGTGGGTTTGTCGCTCCGTATTCTCTGCGGCTTTGGCATCGAAGAAATTGCAGATGCTTTTCTCACAAATAAAGAAGCGATCAATAAGCGGCTTTTTAGAGCCAAAGAAACACTGCGCAACGAGGGCATCAGGATTGAATTGCCTCCTTCTGCAGAGATTGACGCTAGATTAAATTCTGTCCTCACTACTATTTATCTTCTT
>DASXOT010000114.1:0-5941 GCA_036494065.1 Chitinophagaceae bacterium | reverse complement strand
CGCTGAAAAAGGGATTGTCTATTTCTGTAAAATAGTCCGGCGCCAGGATTGTTTTTTTGTATCCGTCAGCAGTTTGGTAGTTTCTGACATCGTTGTTGGCAGGCCATGTATACAGATCCAGCAAATAACCGCCTGCGCCTCTTACCGGTTTGTTGTTTATTTCATTGATGTATTGAATAGTAGGCGATATGCTCACATATTTTCCAATCTTGGTTGTATTGGCCAACCTTACATTGAATTTTTTGTAATCGTTATTTGGGATCACACCATCTTCATCATAATAAGAACTGGACAGGCGGAAGCCTGCATTTTTGGTTCCGAAATCAGCAGTAACATTATGCGTTTGTCCAAAAGCGGGCCGGAAGAAATTTTTTACGTTATCATATTTTTTTGTCCCTGCGGGATAGGCCGGACCAAAATATACAATGCTTGTTCCAGGCGTTGCACTTAAAGGCGCTGTTGAAGAAACCCCATTAAGTCCAATGCCATAATTGTTATTCAGATCAGCATATCGTGTAACAAATTGAACTTTGAAATTATCGTCGTATTGAATGCTGGTTTTCCCGGGAGTTGCTTTTTTGGTCGTAATTACCACAGCACCTGAACTTGCCTGGCTGCCATATAATGCTGTCGCTTCGGGTCCTTTTAAAATTGTTACTGATTCGATGTCTTCAGGATTCAGATCCGAAATGCGATTTGTGTAGTCACTTGTTCTGTTTGCTTTGTCCGAGGCAAGGCCAAGACTTGTACCCCCATTGGATGTTTCATTTAAAGTAGAGTTGTCCAGGATGATCCCGTCAACGATGAACAATGGCTGGTTATTTAATGTAAGAGAATTAAATCCTCTTAAAACGATTTGTGACGATGACCCCGCAGCACCGCTGGTTGGAGTAATGCTTAAACCTGCCACTCGTCCCTGGAGGCTATTTAAGAAATTTTCCCGCTGTGTTCCGGCGATTTGATCGCCCGTTACCTTCTGCGCCGAATAGCCCAGTTCGCGGGGATTTCTTTTTATGTCCATCGCGACAACGGTTACTTCACCCATTGTGTTCTCGCTTTGTCTTAGAGAAATCGAGATGGTAGCATTGTCGCCTATCTTCTCCGAAGAGCCGATATAGCCCACGTGGGTGATTTCAACTGTTTCACCTTTGGATACATTAATGGAAAATGAACCGGATGCATCCGTGACCACGGCGCGGTTTGTACCTTTTACCCGGATGGTAGCTCCTGTGAGCGGCTGATTGTTTTCATCAAACACTTTACCGGTTAGTGTTTTTTGTTGCGCTGCTAGCGATAACCCGAATAGACAAATCATACAGGTTATTAGTGCTAATTGAAAAATCCTTCCCATAGCAAATTGTTTAGTTTTACTTAAAAATTTAGAGTTCTTTTAAGGTCGGCGATGTTGGTTTTCAATAGAGGTCGATTCCTGGGGTGGCTATATAATCTCAATTCCGCTTTCTCGATACGATTTTAAAAGCGGGTCGGTGGCAGGCAATTCAGTTATTAAAACATTTGTGCCGGTGACATCACAAATTTTAATGGGTTGAAACGTGTTGATCTTTTCGGAAATGGTCAGGCTGATCACCTTCTGAGATGATTCTATCATACTTTTTTTTAGTTGAACTACTTCCCAGTCACTGTCTGTTATTCCATGTTTAAGATCGATGGCATTGATACCTAAGAAGCATAAGTCTGCCCTGATCTGTCGTATTTTATTGATGGCTTCACCGCCTGTCGTGATCTTTGAATTCTTTGAAACCTTATCACCGATAACAATCACGTCTATATTGGGATGATTCATGTATTCAAGAATGGCGGGTATGCTACCCGTAATGAAGGTTGCTTTTAATTGCGGTGGTAGTGACCTGGCTAGTTCCAGGATAGTACTCCCACCGCTTGTCAGAATGAACATGCCGTCTTTTATTAACGAAATGGCCTTTTTCGCGATTGCGGTTTTTTGCGTGTATGAATAAACGGTCCTTGGAGTGTAGAATAATTGGTTAAACGATGGTGAGAGTGCGCCCCCGTGAACTTTTATGAGCTGGCCATCATCGGAAAGCTCCTGCAAATCCCTTCTTATAGTGTCCTCTGATACTGAGATCTCCTGGCAAAGTACCGAGGATAATACCCTGTTGTGCAAGTTCACCTGGTGAAGAATATAGGCCTGTCGTTCTTTCTTAAGCATGTTGGTTTCGTGTCGGAAATAAAAATAAGCGAAAATCCCGCACAAAACCGCATGAACTCGAAAAAAAATGGCGATGTGAATAAAAAAAAATCCCGCCGGGGCGGGACAATTATAGAACGTCTCTGTTGAAATCATTTTCCAAAAGTGAACCTGGTGGACAGGCCAAATGCGGAGGGCTCAAAAGTGATGTCTGAAACCAGGTTCAATTCTGGCTTCCAGTCGACAGAAATATTGATAGGCACACTCGCGAATTTGTAGTCGATTCCAATCACACCCTGTGCTCCAAAATAATCAGTGTTTACATTTCTTTGTTTGTTTTGATCAAAGTCTTTTCCAAAACCAAGATAGGCTCCCGCACCATAATACCATCTCAGGCCGGGCGTACTGAAAGGCTTGTACAATTCGTACATGGCTCCAATTGCTAAAGGATCGCTAAAAGAAAAATAACCTTCGATGGCTGCATCGTCTTTTATGAAATGTTTAAGAGTTATTGAATTGGCAACAATTGGTCTGTTATCGGTCAACCGGATGCCGATAGCAGTTTTGTAATCGGTGCTGATGGCTGATGTGTTATTTATTTCCTGCGCGTGTAATAAAGCAGGCGCAGTTAAGGCAAAAACGAAAATAACGATCAGAAATATTTTTTTCATGGTAATACATTTATTTCCGTTTTAACGAAAATGGTGCCATCAAATTTTAAATAAAATGTAAAAAGAAAGTGAATAGTTGGATGATAGATGATACTGGACAGATGATAATTGTAGTTCAGCGTCGGGAGTTCCTGGTCAGGAATTCAGCTTCCCGGTCGACCTTTATGATCGGTGCATTTCATTATTATTTTTTAGTTATTGCCTTTTATCTGTTCACTATCCACTACTGATACAGATCATACTTCGTCTTCGGTCTCCTGTCGTCGAGCCATTGGAAATTTTTGAGCCGCAATTCTTCTGGTGTTTTTGACTTCATCGGCCAAAGAGTTCCTTTCACTGCGCTTCTTAATACAACTTTCTCCAAAGCCTTTCCACCTGTGGAATCCAGGCCGAAATAAATATCGATAACATCGGACGTAGATTGATTGACGCCCGTAAAGGAGCTGTCCTCATTTTGAATATAGTAAACGCATTCGGCAAATCCGCGCGCGCGAACTGAATCGAGCGATCCATCGGTTAGATATCCATCCATCCTCAGCGACTTTATCTGATTGAAGAAATCGCCCTGCACCTTACTGATCAATAGACTGTTTTCAAAAACTTTCATTCGGTCTGCTTTTCGATTTTTGGTAAACAGTAATATTGTATCACCCGTAACCTGGCTCTCCTTCGACCACACAACCGGATTTTTAAAAAGGCGAAAAACAGAATCCTTGAATGAATAGAAAAGGCTGTCACAAACTGCTTGTACAGAGTCGGAGAATATCCTCACATGATTAAAGGCCTGAAAATAACGATTAGTACTGTCTTTGTCATTTGTATTAACCACCCGTATTGTTTTGATGGTATCTTTTTGTATGGAATCCTGCTTGAGCGAGTCCTGGCTTCCATAAAGATCAGTGAGCTTTGCGGAGAACAAGGTATCGGCAGAAATGAAGATAGAATCGTCTTCCTGTTTTACGATCATCAAGGGCTTATTAAAAGCGAGAAAGGTTTCATTCTGATTATTTGCAATGATGTGGCCCGCGATAACCGTTGTTTGTTGCGCAGTATCGACGATGATCGCATTCCCATCTATTTGGGAAATATGTGTGCTGTCATTGGTAATGATGTTGTTTCCTGTATACCGTCTTGCTCCGTCCTGTATGATCGGGCGGTTCCCAAATTCCGCTTTCTTATTTCTAGTATCGTAAAAACCTTCGCTGGTTACAATGGTTCGGTTACTGCTATCATGGATATATGTTTTGGCAATGAACCTGGCAACCTCCGATTCGGTATTATATAAAAGTGAATCAGATTTTAGCGTGTATGCGGGGTCTTTTAAATCGACATTCTTTTTGAAATAAATATCTTTTAAATCGGTGTAATAGTATCCTTCAGTACTCGTCAAAACCGACTTGTCTTTATTGTTAACTACTTTTCCACCATTTGTGTAGATACCCAGCTTGGTGTCAACATCATATTCAAGATTGTCGGTCGTTAGTACAGCTTTCCCATCCGTTAGTGTCACATTTTTTTGTAAGTACGCAACGCGTTTGTCAGTGAGATACCGCAAATAATCCGAATACGCGTTGGACGTGTCTGCATCATTTATGTGAACATGTCCAAAGGCTTCAAAAACATGAATGGAGTTATTGATAACACAGCTGTCGCACCAAAAAAGGGTGTTTTCCTGCCTTAGTTTTACATCTCCCACAAGTATTTGTAGTGTGGTGGTGTCAGTAATTTTAAGGAACTGTAATTTTTTTGCAGCCAGGATTTGAACTTTCTTTACCGTATCAGTTGCGGGCGTTGCGGGCTGCTGAGACCATGTCGTTTGCATGCTCAACAGGCTTGCTGCAAGAATAAAGAATTGAATCAGTTTTGAATTCATCACTTAAAGCCCGGCGAAAGAGTGGTGTCTTTCGGAAGTGGCGAAGTTAAATAGCCACCTTTATCTTTCTTTCCAAATATCGAAATATTAACGTAGCGTTTAGGATGGGCCTTGAGGTCATCGATAAGTATCTCCAGGCCCAGGGAGGTATTTCGGAGATTGTCATAAAGTTTGGAATCATTCATCAACAAACCCAGGGTGCCGTTATTGTGATTGATCTTATACATGACACCTTTTAATTGGTTAACTGTTTCCTGTACCGAGTCCAGTGTTTGTTTCAAATTCAGGCTCGCTAATTGTTGAGTAGTAGAGTTTACATTGTGTAAAATGCTGTTGATCGTATCGTTGTTTGTCTTCAGGTTACCTGTAACATCATTCAAATTGGACAATGTTTTAGCTAAAAGACCTGTTTCATTGTCAAGTAGTTTATCCAGCGATGCCGATGAAACTAACAGATGACTGATAACACCCTGGATGTTATTTTTTGTTGCCGGATCGAAGAGCCTGGCAATTGTGCCCAATAAAATAGTCAATGAATCGATCGCTGTGCGGGCTTTTTCGAGAGTAGGGGATACTTGGGAGGTGAGGTCGCCGAGTATTCCTCCATTTTTCTTTGTTATCACAGTATCGCCATTCTTTAAATACTTGGTTGTATCGCCCAATACTATGTTGATAAACGACGAACCTGTTAATGGAGACGAAATAACGGCTATGGAATTTTTGGGAATGTTTACATCGCCAGTGATGTTGATCGTGACTATTATACCCGAAGCGTTTTTATCAGTAAAATCTTCATCATAAACTTTACCGATGGTCTTGCCTTTTATTTTTACTTCGTTTGATTTTTCCAAAGTTCCGACTTCGTCAAACACAGCATACACCATTTTCCCCTTTTGAAAAACGCTATGTCCTTTGAGAAAATTAAAGCCAAGAATCAAAAGGGTAAGCGCAACTATCGTCAGAAGCCCTACTTTCGTTTCATTACTGATCTTCATGTATTGTTATTTTCAGCCGGATCTGTGTTTAATATAGCCGCCAAATTAATTAAATATTTCGAGAAGGTGAATGGTAAAAGGAATGCGTTGCAATTGTTAGACTTAGTTGGTGTATCCTGATCTTGTAAGTATTGTCAGGCGTTTTAGGCTTATTGAAAATAATGTGCATTATTTTTTGCTGAAAAATTTTAAGTATTGAGGGACAAAATAGCTGGAAAATAGTTGATCCGTGAAA
>DASXOT010000113.1:0-2406 GCA_036494065.1 Chitinophagaceae bacterium | reverse complement strand
TGTGACAACTTAGTATAAGAAATAAAGAGTCTTCCGCTGGTGTCGATTACAATGTGCCGGGGATTCGAAGCCACTCGTATTTCGTCTTCTTTTTTCCAGACAAAATAATTGAGCGCCGTGATAGTAGAATCGCCCATGATGGCTCCCTAAGATTTAGAGTTTTGCTATCGATGGCTATTCCGCGCGGGATAGCTGTCACGGGAATGGTGGTGATAACTTTTTCATAAGGATATTGTTCGGGATTTAATTCAAGTACACTCGCTGTGTAAGAATGCCAGTTACTCCTGATTGCCATGTAAAAAAAACAAGGATAAGAAGATGAAAAATGACTTCATAATGGAAAAACAATGTTAAAAAATTAAACCCAACGGTCAATTAAGATTCAAAGTAAAAATGAATTAATAATTTATTGGCTATTTGCTTGATCCGGGTCACTTATAAAGGCAACTTTGGCCGATAATAAGCCGTTTAAAAGTTGGCGGTTGGAAAAACAAACTTACATTTGCAAACCGCGAATGGGAGAGGGTTTGGACCAATAAAGCGACCTAAAAAAATACCCGTATGCTAAAAAGAATCTTACCGGCATTTACTCTAGCCCTTCTAATGGTAAGTTGTTCAGGCATCAAGCCTCTTGCTTTTACAAACAACAAATCCGCTACTACTTCCGACAATAACAATCAAAAGGATGTAAAATTCCTTGATATATCACCGGCCGATAATGATGATAAAGAGACTAAATCATCTATCAAAGAAGAACGTACTTCAAAGCCCATTGCAACTGTTACAACGGAACCGAAGAATGAAGAGGCCGAGTCAAGATTATCAGGATCAAAAAAAGCATCGTCTCTCCAGCTTAAATATTCTCAGTTGCTCAATACGGATGTAGATCAAATTCAGAATTTGTCTCTCTACCAAACCATCGATGATTGGTATGGTACCCGTTATCAATTGGGAGGTACAACAAAAAGTGGAATCGATTGCTCTGCTTTCGTTCAAACCGTTTTCGCTTCAGTGTTTGGGGTTAATCTTCCACGAATGGCCAGGGATCAATACAAGGCAACACGCCGTATTTCGAGAACCGAATTACAGGAAGGCGATCTTTTATTTTTTAATACGCGCGGCGGTGTTTCTCATGTAGGTATTTATCTTCAGAACAATAAATTTGTACATGCCTCTGTTTCCGGGGTGATGATCAGCGATATGTTTGAGCCTTACTATGTAAAACATTTTATTTCTGCAGGCAGGGTGAATGGGGTCAGTACGGCTTCTTCATCTTCACTCAGGCCTTAATTCCAATTCTTCTTTTTATGGTGTTCCACACGGGCTTTACATCGGGCGAAAGATTGGTATAAATAACGCCTGCTCCGAACATCACACAAAAAACGAAACTTCTCAGGAGAAGCCCCTCTATTCCATGAATATTGCGGAACGTAAAATAACAAATGCTAAATCCGGCAGCTGCTATCAGGATAGTATATACTGTCTGCAGTGTGAAAGGAAACAATTTAAATTTCACCCAAAGAAAAATGATGCGAATGAGATTGTAGATAGTAATAGAAATAAGACCCGCCAGCGCCGTGCCTACGATATCATAATCTTTCGTGAGGAAATAATTTAACGGCAGCATTATAGATAATAATATAATTCCGCTGATCATCTCAAATCGCCAGTAGGTTGACGTGCCAATGATTTGCGAGTTAACACCCGTGCCCATGTCGACTATTTTTGTTGCACCAAGCAGAAGAAAAACATAAAAACCGTTGAGATAGCTTTCTTTCAGGTGAAAACTGTGCACTGCATCAATAAAATTAATAACGATCAGGACATACAGGCCGCAGGAAAATATTAATTGGTTGATGGATGAACGCTGGTAGATTCTTTGAAGTGTTGGCATTTTTTTGTCTTTCCATGCTTTGGACAAGTGGGCTATAGACGCAGAAATAATGCCTCTTTGAGGAGCCTGGATAATGTTAGCCACATTTTGCGCCAGTGAATAGACGGCTAGTTTTGTCAGTGCGTCTTTGAGGACTGCTGTGATAACGAGTGAATCAAAAACCAGGGAGATCGTCAAAATGAGAGAACCAACATAGACAAAGGAACACAATCGCAATATGCTTTTGATGAATCTTCGGGTTACTTTGCTTACTTCAAAAGTGAAATGAATTTTTTTTGTGAAGATGAGGTACAAAAATAAAATGATAGCAATGGCCGGGTATGTGAATGAGAACAGCCGAATGAAAAGACCGTAATTCCGTACAATACCTGTGATAAAAAGAAGAATGATGACCGTTGTGAACAAACGCCATTGCACTTCCCTGAGAAAATTTGTCAGCACAGATTTGTGCAATTGCCAGGCATAGGATTCCAGTACCGTATATATCATCAGCCCAAATCCAAGAATAAAAA
>DASXOT010000112.1:0-3417 GCA_036494065.1 Chitinophagaceae bacterium | reverse complement strand
AAAATCTCCTGTCTCGCGGCTTACCACTTTTTCTTCTACAAAATGTCCCTTGTCATCAAGGGGTGAGTTTGCCTGCGCAATCTTAGCTGTATCTTCTTCTTCCGCGCTCAGGAAAGTCAACTCTTTCATGTTCACTTTACCAGATTCCACTTTGCGATATGGTGTTTCAATGAAACCCATTTCATTGATCTTGGCATGAACGCAGAGTGTAGAGATCAAACCGATGTTGGGACCTTCAGGCGTTTCAATCGTACACAAACGGCCATAGTGTGAATAGTGCACGTCACGAACTTCGAAACCAGCTCTTTCACGACTCAAGCCACCAGGGCCGAGTGCAGATATGCGACGTTTGTGTGTGATCTCCGATAACGGGTTTGTCTGATCAAGGAATTGGGACAACTGCGAGGTACCAAAGAAAGAATTGATTACTGAAGAAAGTGTTCTCGCATT
Source organism: Chitinophagaceae bacterium (assembly GCA_036494065.1). Taxonomy (GTDB): domain Bacteria; phylum Bacteroidota; class Bacteroidia; order Chitinophagales; family Chitinophagaceae; genus VBAU01. Next base: position 2,967 of record DASXOT010000112.1, on the reverse strand, counting down.
GATCAGGTCAACGGGTGTGAATACTTCGTTATCGCGCACGTTCATTCTTTCACGAATTGTTCGAGCCATACGGGCAAGACCAACTCCAAATTGAGCATACAATTGCTCACCCACCGTACGTACACGACGATTACTCAAATGATCGATATCATCGATTTCAGCTTTTCCATTCGTCAGGCGAACAAGATATTTGATGATCTCAATGATATCTTCTTTAGTCAATGTTTTTTGTTCAAGAGGTGAATTCAGGTTCAACTTCCTGTTGATTTTATAACGACCTACTTCACCAAGATCATAACGCTTATCGCTAAAGAATAATTTATCGATAATGCCTCTTGCTGTTTCATTATCCGGTGCATCTGCGCCACGTAATTGGCGATAGATGTGCTGGACTGCTTCCAGTTCACTATTAGAAGTATCCTTATTTAGTGTATTGTAGATAATCGCATAATCACCACCCACATCTTCTTTTTGGATAAAGACGCTCTTTACATCCATATCCACGATCATGTCAATAGCTTCCTGGTCGAGGATTGAATCACGTTCAAGCACTACTTCGTTTCTTTCAATGGAAACTACTTCACCAGTATCTTCATCCACAAAATCTTCAACCCAGCTTCTCAATACGCGTGCAGCCAGGCGACGGCCAACGTATTTCTGTAATGCTTTCTTATCTCCCTTTACTTCGTCGGCCATCCCGAAAAGTTCAAGGATATCTTTATCCGTTTCATAACCGATCGAACGAAGCAATGTTGTTACAGGAAATTTCTTTTTACGGTCAATGTAAGCATACATCACATTGTTAATATCGGTTGCGAACTCCATCCAGGCTCCTTTAAAAGGAATTACCCTGGCAGAATAAATCTTTGTTCCATTAGGATGTATCGATTGACCGAAGAATACTCCAGGCGAACGATGTAATTGAGAAACCACCACACGTTCAGCGCCGTTTATTACAAATGTTCCTCTCGGCGTCATGTAAGGAATATTTCCAAGAAACACATCCTGGACAATAGTTTGAAAGTCGACGTGTTCCTCATCATTACAACTGAGGCGCAACTTTGCTTTTAATGGAACTGCGTACGTCAAGCCACGTTCCATACACTCTTCAATGGTGTAACGGGGAGGATCAATAAAATAATCCAAAAATTCAAGCACGAAAATGTTTCGCGTATCGGTGATAGGAAAATTTTCACGAAATACACGAAATAAACCTTCAATGTTCCGTTTGTCGGGTGTGGTCTCCAATTGGAAAAAGTCCCTGAACGACTGTATTTGGATATCCAGAAGATCAGGCGCATCCGCAAGATGTTTGATTTTACCAAAGTCGACCCTGTGATTCAGTTTTGTTGAAGACATAGAAATTATATACCGGTTTTAAAAGAGTCAGTGACGCATAAAATCACTTTAGGCCTTTTCCAGTTATGAAGAAAGCCTTTGATTGTCAACTATTTAATCGTGATTAGTAACGTCAAAATGTATTTGGCCAAATTAAAGGAACGCAAAGGTAAGGAATAAAGACTTACGAACAAGAAAACTTTCCTACCAAAAATTACGCCGAAAACCATTTTAGCAGAACGTTTGGAACTGTAGATTCGGGCCAAACCTTGCTTATGAATCTGAAGGAGTTAATAAAAGATTATTTCACCTTTTCGCGCAAAGAAAGGATCGGTTTGCTCATTGTTATAACTTTAATCTTATTGGTTTGGGCACTGCCCAAGATCATTCCAGCTAAGAATTCACATTCCATTGCGTCAGACACCGCCTGGATAACAGCAGCAAAGAAACTGCAACATCCACAAACCAAAACAAAAATGAACTCTGACGATAGTGAAAAAAATATAAACGAGCTTACCTACGACAAAACCGTTACCAATCATGCCGACAATCCAAAACATGAACTCTTCACATTTGATCCTAATACTTTACCCGCGACAGGGTGGAAGAAACTGGGTTTACCGGATAAAACAATTTCAATTATCGGGAAATATTTAAGCAAGGGCGGCCATTTTTTTAAAGATGAAGATTTGAAAAAAATCTATGGTGTGCATGACGATGAGTTTGTTAGGCTACAGCCATTCATCAAAATCGAAACAAAAGCATCTGAAAAAAATGATGTTGCTGCAATCACTTACACCAAGGACCAACATCCGGTTAAACCAAAATATACGCCTATCGAAATTAATTCAGCAGATACCTCTGCATTCATTGCGCTTCCTGGAATTGGAAGTAAACTGGCATCAAGGATCGTGAATTTCCGTGAGAAGCTAGGTGGCTTCTATTCCATTGGGCAGGTTGGAGAAACCTATGGCTTACCTGATTCTACTTTTCAAAAAATAAAACCATTGTTGAACATTGATACCATTGCAACAAAAAAAATAAATATCAATACAGCCACCAAAGATGAACTCAAATCGCATCCCTATATCCGATGGAGTCTTGCCAATGCTATTGTTGAATTCAGAACTCAACACGGAAAATTTTCGACGCTGTATGACTTAAAGAAAATTCCACTCATTACCAATGATGTCTATGATAAGATTGCTCATTATCTCGTTGCCGAATAATTCTTCATGGTGGACAGAACTAATAAAATACGCGCCCGGATTTTTCCCGCAGATCTCGCGGATTTTCGCAGACAGGCAAAAATCATCTGCACTTATTTGCGTAATCTGCGGGAGCTCTTTTCCGCAGATTATGAATTAACATCTCATAAAAAAAATCCCGCACGTTGCGGGATTGAATTTTTTAGATTTGAAAAGCTTATTAAGCAACTTCTACATCAGCGCCAGCTTCCTTCAGTTTGTTAGCTATCTCTTCAGCTTCTCCCTTAGCAACTCCTTCCTTAATATTCTTAGGAGCTCCATCAACCAGTTCTTTTGCTTCTTTCAAACCAAGGCCAGTCAAGTCTTTTACAACTTTAACCACATTCAGCTTGTTGGCTCCGGCAGCTTTTAGAACTACATT
>DASXOT010000111.1:0-4760 GCA_036494065.1 Chitinophagaceae bacterium | reverse complement strand
AATATATTACGCAGCTGTCAACTCCAATACCATCGTTCGTTTTTTTCTGCAACTTCCCGGACGATATCAGGCAGCCATATAAAAACTACCTTGAAAATCAATTAAGAGAGAAGTTCAATTTCACTGGAGTTCCCATTAGATTGTATTTTAGAAAAAAATGAAACTAAAATATCTGTCATATTTGTTATTTATATGCTCATCAAATATTACATTTGCACGAAATTTAAATCAACAAAACCAAAGTAAAATGAAAAAATTATTGGCAATCATGACAATCGCAGGCGTAATGGCTGCTTGTAATAACAGCAGTGATTCCAGCAAATCCGGCAGCGATTCATCATCAACAATGTCATCTGACTCTTCAAGCAAGATGTCTACTGATACTACTAGCAAAATGTCAACTGACACTTCGAAGATGAAGATGTCTACTGATACTAGCAAAATGTCAACTGACACTTCGAAGAAGAAGTAATATCTTAAATAATATCACTTTCTATTATTTGATTCTCCCCGCTAGCCGGGGAGTTTTTATTTTAACCGAAAAGATTTCTTGATTGAACTTATTCTTTGTGTAAACTGCCGGAACGCTTCTTCCTGCTGCCGAATAAAATTGTTCTCGTCGAGTTTGCCTAATACCTTGTCCATTTGTTGTTGTGTGTCATATGCCATTTGCCTAAACTTATTGTGATAATCCTTCGCCCTTGAGTCATAAATCGCCTTGGTCATCCATTCGCGGGTGGCAAGCGCCTGATCGAGCAGGGACATGAACATCTTTTTATCAAATTTTGCGGCCTTGATCTTGTTTAATTCAAGCAGCGAAGCAAAAGCATGTTGCAGTTTTTGATCAATATACAATTCACCATTTTTCAGGTAAACGCCATGTACATCGTCCCAACTCTTTATTCTACCGGTGTGAATTTGTTTGATGAGCAGGTCAATAGAAGATTTGGGGAAAAGCTGGCTACCGACATTTAACCAGGTCCCTCGTTTCGCACGAAATGGTAAGACTGCCCGAAATTTTTCCCAGGAATTCAGTTTATGCCTTGAAATGAAATCAACAAGTTGTGATACGCCGTAATAAGTGATAAGCTCTTTAAAGATGCCATAAGCCGGTAATACTTTCTCTAACACAATTTTCCTGCGGCTGTTCTCAAATCCCTGGGCCAATATTTCCAGGTCGGCCACACCCTCATTTTTTTCTTCCAATAATTTTTCACCTGTGGCATATATCTGTTTGTCGGAAAATTTTCTGTTATTGGTTCTGGCATACGAGGCGCCCGTAAATTTCTTTAGCAGTTCCAAAGCGTCAAATATTTCGTTCACGCTATCAGGAGCGAGAAAATCATATTCTATCGTCTGTATTTTTTCCGTGCGCTTGTCGCGATCAGCATACTTCACTGTGTTTCGCGCCAGTGCGTACATATTATACATAAACCAGTAAGCGGGCATCACAACTAACCTGTCGTGTGTAACGTCATTACTTACCAGTGAAAACGGAAACGGTATATCTAATTCAAATGGGTAATCGCTTTTTGCAACAAGAGAGAATGTGGCAAATTTTGAATTGTGTTTGAGACTTACACAGAGTCCCGGCCAAAAGCCCCGCGCAGCAATCAACTCCCCATCGGCTCCGCGACTGTTATGATTGGACCCTAGTGTGGCTCCTGCAGCAATATTGCTTTGTCCCATTATCAATGCAGCGCATAAAAAAGAATTATTATGGTGCTGTTCATGTGCAGGAAAGATCAGGGAATTCAAAACTTCGCAGCAGGAAATGGTGGAATTGTTACCCAGGTAAGAATTAATCAACCTTGCCCCGTATTTCAACTGGGAATTTGATGCAAGAATAAAACGCACCGCTTTTACTCCGTAAAATATCCGGCAACCAAAACCAATAATCCCATTCACCAATTCCACACCTTCTCCGATCTGTGATTTTTCTTCAGATGATGAATTGATGGTCAGATTCTTTAGTTTATTGGCGCCTTTAATATAAGCGTCGTTACCGATCCAAACGTCTTTGAGTATCTTACTGTTCTTAATTACGGTTCTGTCGCCGATTTTACCATAGTATCCCCGCTTATTGTCAAATTTCTTTTGCGTGAATTCTTTGAATTTTTCCATCAGCACATCATCATCCCTGTATCTCGACCATAAATAAGCGTCCCCCGGTAACATCCCATTAAATGGTATGATGCTTCGACCCGCATTTTCATTACACACTTCCAGCCATATCCTCACTGATTCATCCTCTCCATCTTTAATAATTCCATTTCCAAACTTGGCATGATCGGAAACAGCGATCTCATTTACATTGACAATGATCACCTCATTACCGACAATATAATGCGTCATGTAATTCACGTTGTCAATTACCACGTTGTCCCCAAAATCACAGCTAATAATGGTACTGTTATATAAACCTACAGGCAACCGAATGTCATGAAAGGAAAGATAGAGTGCTTCTAATTTACCGATGCGAACCAGTCCAAAGAATTTACAGTTTTTAACCAATTCGGGTTCAAATGCGTCTGAGACTAGTACATTATTCCAATCATCCGACGTATTGCTATTGCGCACGAGAACCTCAATCTCATACGCAGTTAATTTTCGATACTGTATGCCATTTCGGTTCTGCAGGCTCCTGAGATAATATTCATCTTTTCCTTTGGGAATATATTGTGCGGGAATGAAATCATAACCCAGGGAACCGATTGAAGTTTTTTGAATTTCGCTCATTGTTTGTCGCTTGTTCCTTGCGCTTTGTGTCTTGTTCCTTTCAGTCGCTAATGATCAGAACGCCTTTTTAGAATCCGTTCCCGCGGTATTTTGTTTCAGGACTTCGATCATTTGCGAAACTTCATCAATCAAATTATCCATGTTACCATCATATCCGATCTCTTTAAAACGAATATTTCCGTTCTTGTCTACAAAAAACTTGGTCGGTATTCCTTCAACTGCGTAGCTGCCAATGGTCTTATCTTCCGCATCAAGCAAAACATGGAAATCGTATTTATTTTTTGCAACAAACTCACTGGCATTTTTTTGCATCTCTTCCGGTTTTTTATTTTCCCAGCTATCAACAAATAAAAACTTAACGGAAGGATCATCCTTGTATTTTTCAGATGCCTTCTGCATGCCGGGAAAAGATGCTTTACAAGGTCCGCACCATGTGGCCCAAAAATCCACTACTACTACTTTTCCTTTTAAATCATCCAGTGTAACGGTATTGCCCGAAAGGTCCTTTAAGGCAAATTTAGGTGCGGCTTCACTGATCATCTTTTTAATGATGTCTTCCCGCATTTTTTCACGGGCTTCTTTTTGCAAATCATCTATATACGCCGTGTATTCCGTTTCCGTGTGCCCATCAGCAAGGTAAGAGGTCTTTAAAATATCTCTCATTCTTGATGAGGATTTTCCATTTTTAATAAAATCCTCAATTTCTTTTTTTACCGATTTTGCTCCTTCTACTTTTTCTTTATATACGATGTAACGCTCGTTAATTTCGCCATCATTCCATTTTAGTTGTTCCGCGGTTATTTTTTGATGCTCGTAAGCTTCCTTCGAGTCGCCGCGTTTCCACAACACCAGGCCATACGTGTCATTGTAGGTAGCGTAGCTGTACTCCAGGTTCTTTTTCCATTCCCTATCTGTATAATAAAGAGGTTTACCAGAAAGATCGTTAATTTCTTCTTTGACATAGTCAAGAGATTTGCCGGATACTTCCTTTGCTACATCAAGGTCAGTTGCTGTACCATCCAATCCTTCGCCTGCCAACGTCCATGCCATATTATTATAGACTCCCGCAAGGCTCGCTTTATCATTATCAAGGGCGGTATATTTTTTAAATGAAGTCCAATCCTTCTGGTTCCCCGCTGCTGATGCCAGGCTGCCATAATAATAGTTGACTTGTTTTTTTTCATCGCTGGTTGTGGGTGGAAACTTCGCCAATAACTGATTTAACAGATCCTCCTTTTTTGCCAAATCTTTTTCACCATAAAAAGCGTTGATCATATCTGCCTTCACCTGCATACCATCCGGATATTTTTTTTCAACTTCAGCCTTAGCTTTCTCCTGATCTTCTTTGTTGCCAAGCCTTTGATAGATGCTAATGATCACCTCGTAGTCATTTTCGGACTTGTTCCTTTTATTCATTAATTCATCGATGTACGGTTTCATTTTGTCTTTTGCAGTATTCTTATCCAACTTTACCAGCAGTCCTGCATATGATACCAGTGAGCCTCCTTTGAGATCCGGATGTTTGCTGAATTCCTGGTTATACAATTCAATATTCTTTTGTGGGTCTGTTTTTAATTGCATAAAATAAGATCCGGCGCCTGTATTGATTTCAGCCATACCCGCCAATGCCCCTTTTACTGGCTCACTGTTTTGATACATCATCACTGAATATCCCTGTTCTTTATTATTATCGACCTGGTCGTCTTTTTTAAATACAATTGCGACTGCCTTTGTAGAGTCATTTGTAACGATCTCGCCATTCCATTTATCGCCATTAGATTGAAGTTTTACGTCTTGCGCCCTCAATTGACCATCATAGATATATGCGATCGCCTCAATATCAGTAATGCCACCCAGCGGTGTCCCTGCAGTAGTGTATTCGAATTTGATATTATCACCTGGTTTCGGGTAATCCGTCGAAAAATGAAGATTCTTGCTGTCCTGGGAAAAACAAAAACTGGTCGCTAATAGAAAAAAAACGAATAATAGGATTGTTATTCTCATAAAATGATATTTAAATA
>DASXOT010000110.1:0-5891 GCA_036494065.1 Chitinophagaceae bacterium | reverse complement strand
GGGTTTGATGTTAAAGGGCGAAAACAATATCGATATCATGCCTATTGGAATGAATTTAGAAATCAAACCAAGTTTTTTCAATTACTTTCTTTCGGTAAAAACCTTCCGGCTATACGCCAGCAATTAGAAAAGGATCTTGGGAAACCGGGTTTGCCGCTTGAGAAAATATTAGCCGCAGTTATTACCATAATGCAAAAGACAAACATCCGGGTGGGAAATACGGAATATGAAAAATTATACGGCTCCTTTGGACTGACTACGTTGAAAGATAAACATGTTCTTATCAATGGAAATTCAGTAAAATTCTGTTTTAAAGGAAAGAAGGGTGTTTATCATGAGATCGACCTTAAGAGCAGGAAGCTCGCACAAATTGTAAAGCAATGCCGTGATATTCCCGGTAAGGAACTTTTTCAATATTATAATGACGCCGGTGAAAAAAAGGCTATTGATTCCGGAATGGTTAATGAATATTTGAAAAAAATATGCTCGGATAATTTTACCACTAAAGATTTCAGGACATGGATGGGGACAGTCCACGCTATTGAAGCATTCAAACAGGCAAGCAGTGTTGAAAAGAAAGTTGACACAAAAAATAAAATCGTTGAAGTGCTGGATAAGGTAGCAGAGAAATTGGGCAACACGCGAGCTGTATGTAAAAAATATTACGTTCACCCTGCGATATTGGCTATGTACGCAGACAACAGCTTGCAGAATTTTTTTTCAACAACCAAAAAGAATAACGAAGAGCGTTTCTCGGAGGCCGAATTTATACTGATGGAAATTCTGCAGACCCTTTAAAAAAAATCCCGCTAACACATAGCGGGAAATAAAATTTTCTCATGTGAATAATCAGACCAGGCAGGTAAGTTTCACACAATTTATAAAAAATACAGGATTTATTTATCTTAATTCAAATGCAGCCTGGTCGGTATCACTTGATTTCTGTTTCGTGAGGCGGTGAAGATTATTAAGGCAAATCGTAAGAATCGTCATGGTTGCCAGCAATACAAGAAGTATGAACCAGGGTTTGAAATCGTCAAGCCAGTATACTTCCAGCAGGATAAACGCGTGTGCCGTGCAAATGATAGTGGAAGATAAACCATGATTTAAACCGGCTTTGGTTAAAAGGTGATGAACATGGCTTCTGTCGGGAGTAAACGGTGATTGCCCGTTCCACATTCTTAATGCAAATACCCTTAAAGCGTCATATACGGGTATAAGCACAATTCCCAACGCAAAGAGCGGTGTGTTTTTCAACAGCGGCTGCGCCTGGAGATTATTGTTTTGGATCAATTTTGTGCAAAGTATGGCGATGATAAGTCCTAAGACAAGCGAACCCGTATCACCCATAAAAATTTTGGCTGGATTTATATTAAAATACAGGAAGGCTAACACGCCTCCGGCAAACGCAAATGCAATCAATGCGAAATTTTTATCGCCACTGATGGTTAGAAAAATGCCCAGGGTTACGAGGCTCATAAAACTGAGGCCTCCGGCCAGGCCATCAATGCCATCGATCAGGTTAAATGCATTGGTAATGCCAACGATTGCAAGAATAGTAAAGGTGTATTGGGCGGATATGGGGATGTCATTAAATCCAAAAAGTCCGCCGAATGTAGTGATACGTATTCCCGATAAAGCGATTAAGGCAGCCAAAGCTATCTCAATAATGAATTTATATTTTGCAGAAAGATCTTTGAGGTCGTCCGTAATCCCCATGATGAAAAGAATGGTTATTGAAAAGAAGCACGTCATGACCTCACTTGAGGGAGAAAAAGGGAACCATAAAATCATTGAAATAACAAGGCCGGCCATGATGGCAATACCGCCAAGGGTTGGCGTTGGGATAGAATGCTCTTTTCGCGAATCAGGCTTATCATGCAAGCGGTATTTATTGAGCAACAATATCAGGGGTGGGATGCAAACCATTGCCACTACAAACGCAGTAGTAAAGCATAGGGAAGCCAATTTAAAATCAGTGAAATTCAGATTTATCTGAAGCAACGGTGGTAGGCCTTTCATTTCAGGTTCGGTTTTTCGCTTTCGCAAACAGGATAATGGAACAGAAAAATAGCAAGATTTATTAACAAACAAAAGACTATTTTATTGTGCCACCATTAATTTTTTTTTAAACAATTTTCTGCATGAAATTTCCCTAACTTGAAGTGTTTTACAATGAATTTTCTACAGTTTTTCTTGTTGTTTTTCATTACGCTATTGTTTTATTCATATATCGGGTACGGTTTGCTGCTTTTTATCTATAACAAGGTAAAAAACAGCCTGGTTTCAATTAAAAAACGTGAAGATTTCGAACTTTTGCCAGTCACGCTGATTGTTGCCGCCTACAACGAAGAATCTGTACTGCTCCAGAAACTAAATAACAGCCTGGAAATTGACTACCCCGCCGACTTACTGAACATCTTTTTTATTACCGATGGCTCAACGGACCGTTCGCCCGAATTGATCACGGACCATAGACGAATTACGCTTTTACACCAGTCAACACGCGAGGGAAAATCGGCTGCGATCAAAAGAGCGATGCGATTTGTCAAAACACCAATTGTTGTTTTTAGCGACGCCAATTCAATGTTGAATCCTGGCTGCTTGAAAGCAATGATTCGCCACTATGCAGATGATAAAATTGGAGGAGTAGCTGGCGAAAAGAGAATTTTACAAACCAAATATTCATCGGCGGTTGGGGAAGCCGAAGGATTATATTGGCGATATGAATCATTTATGAAACAACAGGACGCGGACTTTAATACGGTTGTCGGTGCTGCGGGTGAACTATTCTCCATTCGTACGGAATTATTCAATCCCGTTGATGACAATTTCATATTGGATGATTTGTATTTCTCTCTTCAGGTATGTCTCAAAGGTTACAAGCTTGAATACGAGCCGGGCGCTTTTGCAATCGAAACGTCCAGTGCCACATTAATGGAGGAAGAAAAAAGAAAAGTGCGCATCGCAACGGGTGCATATCAATCTGTTTCCTGTTTAATGTCATGCCTGAATATCTTCAAATTCCCTTTATTGAGTATTCAATATTTTTCGAGGCGTATACTCAGGTGGATTGCGAGTCCGCTGCTATTATTTTTGACGCTGGTAATAAACATTGAATTGGCGATTGACCACCAGGGCATTATTTTTTATTATTTATTGATAATCCAGGCCATTTTTTATTTGCTGGCATTGGCCGGAAGAATTTTCATATCGACCGGTTGGCGCATGGGAATTCTGAATATCCCGTTTTATTTCGTGTTCACCAATATTTGCCTTGTGAAGGGCTTTTTCAGATATCTGCAAGGCCAGGAAACAGTGTTGTGGGAGAAGTCTATTCGTGAGGCCGTTGAATAGTTGAGGCTATCTTATTTTTGTAAAAATTATTTTCATTTCATTCTCCCCTGAAATATTATCAAATCCGATTGAATATCTGAAAGGCGTAGGGCCTCCAAGAGCCGAACTACTAAAAAAAGAACTTGCGATTTTTAGTTTTAACGATCTGCTGAATCATTTTCCTTACCGCCATATCGATAAAACGAAAGTAAATCTCATCGCGGACATAAATTCAGCAACGGAATATATACAGGTGGCCGGCATTCTATTAGTTGTAGAAGTTGCGGGACAAAAAGGAAAAAGCAGATTAGTTGCTCAATTAAAAGACAAATCGGGATTTTTGGAGTTGACCTGGTTCGAAGGAGTGAGCTGGATACATAAAAACCTCCAGGTTGGTCAATCATATCTCGTCTACGGCAGAGTGAGCTTTTATCAGGGTCACGCGCAAATGGTGCATCCGGAAATGGAGCCGCTCACAGATAAATTATCTGATGGCAAAGATCACCTGGAACCAATCTATCCCAGTACCGAAAAGCTAAAGTCAAAAGGTCTGGGTGGAAGGCAGATCGGAAAGTTGACCCAGGCGTTATTTACAATACTTAAGCCCGGCAATATCCCCGAAAACATTCCCTCTGGGATATTAAAACAGCTGAAATTGATGCCACGTCATGAGGCGTATCGGCAAATTCATTTCCCTTCTTCCTTTAAAGATTACGATGCTGCGCTTCGGCGGTTAAAATTTGAAGAATTCTTTTTATCCCAGGTAAGGTTAGGTAAGATCAGGCTGCAACGTCACCAGGTTTCCAAAGGCGTTGTTTTTGACAAAGTGGGTCCTTTGTTCAATAAATTCTATACCAATTATCTTCCTTTTGAATTGACCGGAGCGCAAAAACGAGTGATCAAAGAAATAAGAAATGATACGGCAAAAGGTCACCAGATGAATCGATTATTGCAGGGCGATGTGGGCAGTGGCAAGACCATTGTGGCTCTTTTATCCATGTTGTTGGCAATCGATAATGGTTACCAGGCCTGCATGATGGCACCCACCGAAATACTGGCTCAACAGCATTATAATGGAATTGCTGAATTGTTAAAAGATCTTCCGGTGGAAATTAGGCTGTTGACAGGTTCAACTAAGGCCTCAGAGAAAAAGAAGATTTCAAGTATGCTTACTGAAGGTAGTTTGCATATTCTGGTGGGGACCCATGCCATAATTGAAGGAACCGTTCAGTTTAAAAATCTTGCTTTTGCCGTTGTTGACGAGCAGCATCGCTTTGGAGTAGCTCAAAGGGCGAAATTGTGGGAGAAATCTGAACTTCCGCCGCACATTCTTGTTATGACTGCTACGCCCATTCCAAGAACCCTGGCCATGACTGCTTATGGTGATCTTGACTATAGCATTATGGATTAAATGCCGCCTGGAAGACAACTTATTTGCACCGTTCATCGTTATGAAAACAAGCGCTCCTACGTGATGGACTTCGCACGAGCCGAGATTGCAAAAGGACGCCAGGTCTATATTATTTTTCCCTTAATTGAAGAAAGTTCCAAACTGGATTATGAGAATTTGATGAAGGGGTACGAGAACGTGAAAGCCTATTTTCCGGAACCTAAATATTGGATCAGCATGGTACATGGCCGGCAAACTGCTATGCAAAAGCAAACTAATATGCATCGTTTTGTTACCGGCGACACTCAGATCATGGTTTCAACAACCGTGATAGAAGTAGGCGTGGATGTTCCCAATGCAAGCCTGATGATCATTGAAAGTGCTGAAAGATTCGGACTCTCCCAGCTTCACCAGTTGCGGGGTAGGGTTGGAAGGGGAAAGGAAAAGAGCTATTGTATACTGTTGACTGGAAATGGCATCAGCAACGAGGCGCGCGAAAGAATGAAAGTAATGACATCCACCAATGACGGGTTTGTGATAGCGGAGAAAGACCTCGACCTTCGCGGACCCGGCGATATTGAAGGAACCAGGCAAAGCGGTGAATTAAACTTTAAGCTGGTAAGCCTAGTCAAAGACAAACCGATTTTGGAGACTGCAAAAAACATTGCACTGAAAATTCTGGAAGAGGATCCTGACCTTGTTTCGGCCGAAAATTTACCTTTAAAAAGTTTCCTGTCGTCACAAAAAAGTAAAACTACCTGGAGCCGCATTTCTTAACACGATTTAAAAATTATTATCGGTGATATTTGTTAAATTGGTAAAAAGAAAATTGAATCGTACACTTTCTATAGCCCTGATTTGTTGTATACTACCTGCCGTTGCCCTAAAAGCACAGTATTCTAATATTGAATTTGTAGAAAACAAAGGCCAGTGGGATAAACAAGTAAAATTCAGAGGTGAGGTTGCCGCTGGCGCATTTTTCATTGAAAAAGACGGTTTCCGCGTACTTCAACATAACCCGTCCGACTGGTTAAAGGTCACTGAATTTATGCAGAAACATGGCATGAAGCTGGACCCACAAACAAAACAGTCCGGGCTTATTATTCATTCTCACGCTTATAAAGTTGAATTCTTAAACGGCAATGCAAATACAGAAGTTATTCCC
>DASXOT010000109.1:0-2539 GCA_036494065.1 Chitinophagaceae bacterium | reverse complement strand
TTATTTCTGTAAAAAACATGGTCAAGCATTACGGAAATTTCGAGGCCGTTAAAGGGATCAGTTTTGACGTGTACCAAAATGAAATATTCGGCATGCTGGGTCCCAATGGTGCAGGCAAATCAACAACACTGGAAATTATTGAAACCCTCCGCGAGAAAACAAGCGGGCAAATAACCGTCGACGGGCACGATCTCGATAAAGAACCAAACGAAATAAAAAAAATTATTGGTGTTCAATTGCAAACCAGCGGTTACTACCCTGGATTGAACTTGGTGGAATTGATCGAACTTTTTTGCGGCCTATATAATAAAGAGATGGAGCCGATGCAACTGCTGGAAATGGTGAACCTGACGGAAAAAGCGAAATCGCAGTTTAAGCAATTAAGCGGCGGACAGAAACAGCGTTTTTCGGTCGCAACTACTTTGATCAACGATCCGAAAATAATTTTCCTGGATGAGCCGACGACTGGTCTCGACCCTCAGGCAAGAAGAAGCTTGTGGGAGTTGGTAAAAAACATTCGCGATAGAGGAACAACTGTGATCATTACAACACATTATATGGATGAGGCGGAATATTTATGCGACCGGGTAGCTGTTATCGATTCGGGAAAGATCATTGCGTTGAACAGCCCTGACCAAATGATCGATGACCTGGTGGCTTCTGGTTTCGAGAGGCCCAAAGAAGTGAAAAAAGCAAATCTTGAAGATGTGTTCATCCATTTAACCGGTCACTCGCTAAGAGAAGACTAAATATTTTTGATCTATGCATACAACAGCTATTGATCCGCGATTCCCGATTGGTAAGTACGAACCTCAACCATTTTCGATTGAGCAAAAAGTGGAATGGCTTGCTGACTTAAAATTTTTACCGTTTTTATTAGAAAATTCGGTTTTGAATTTGGATGAGTCCCAACTGCATACTCCTTATCGCGAGGGCGGATGGACCGTTCACCAGTTAGTGCACCATATTGCCGATAGTCACATGAATGCTTATTGCAGATTCAAACTCGCTTTAACAGAAGACAACCCAACTATTAAACCCTATGATGAAAAACTTTGGTCTGAAATGAACGATGTTCATAAACTTCCCATTAATGTTTCCCTAACATTATTGCATGCTTTACATCTGCGCTGGTATGAGGCTTTGAAATACGTTACGGATGATGAATGGAACAACCGCACTCTTTTTCATCCTGAACATAAAAAGACAATGCGTTTATGGACGTTGCTTGGTAATTATGCCTGGCATGGAAAACATCACGTAGCACATATTACATCACTTCGTGAAAGAATGGGTTGGTGATCATTTCCGAATCCCGTTAGCTAAACCCCAATCGACGATGGATGATATATCGGTATTTCAAAAAAGCACGGCATCTAATTTTTTTACATGAGGTGGAAAATACTCTCTTCAGAATATCTTTTTAAGGATCTCTGGTTCTCCGTTCGAAAAGATAAATGCGAAACTCCCGACGGGGAAATTATCGATCCTTATTACGTTTATGAATTTCCCACATGGGTTACAGCACTGGCGTTGACAGAGGATATGAAGGTTGTTATGGTGAGACAATATCGCCACGCCGTTGGTGAAATCAGCCTGGAAACTCCGGGTGGATGTGTAGATGATACCGATAGAAATTTCCAGGAGGCTGTTGCCAGAGAGCTATTAGAAGAAACCGGTTATTCATTTAAGGAGTATAGTTATCTCGGAAAAATTTCTCCAAATCCATCAACCAATAATAACTGGATGCAAATGTTTCTTGCAACTGGCGGCAAAAAAACTCATGAACAGAAATTAGATCAAAATGAGTATATCAATGTTGAATTATATTCCATTGATGAGCTAAAGACTCTTGTGATGGAACACAAAATCATCCAGGCCATGCACATTACATGCATTCTATACGGTCTCAAAAAATTAGGGGAGATAAATTTTTGATCAATAACGGCTCCTATTGCCGCTGAATTTATTGTAACCGCCTCCTCCTCCGCCACCGCCACTTCTGTTACCTGGGCGAAAGCCACCGCTATTACCGCCGCGATATCCACCACCACCGCCATGCCCACTAGCGCGATCTTCAGCAGCTTTTACAACCAATGGTTTTTTTCCAAGAGAAATATTATTTAACCCTTCAATTGCTTCTTTAGCTTCAGTCTCTACCGGCATTTCAACAAATCCAAATCCGCGGCTTTTTCCTGTATCTTTATCGATTGCTACTTTAGCGGAATTTACTTTACCGAATTTTTCAAATATCTCTTCCAGTTCGGCATCATCTAAGTCGTATGGCAGACCAGCCACGAAAATGTTCATGTAAAAAGTTTTCATAAAGTTACAGAACTTATAGTGGTATTATGCCTAATAGTTTTCACCTATTTGTCAACAATTAGTCAATTGTTTTGCGAATAGCAGATCGCTCTGTATCAACGATAAGTCTGTGCCTGTTTGATAAATTGTTTAATGGCATTCGATTACATTTAGTCTTCTCTTTCCACTGAAATAGTGCATTCACCGATCACGGCGGCAAGAGCTCCAATTGCTG
>DASXOT010000108.1:0-10053 GCA_036494065.1 Chitinophagaceae bacterium | reverse complement strand
CTATTGATGCTACGAAGATCAGCAGCGAGCTTGATTGGAAGCCGAGCGTAACATTTGAACAGGGTCTATCACAAACAATAGACTGGTACTTGCACAATACAGAATGGCTCAAACATGTCACTTCTGGTGAATATCAGCAGTATTACCAGGTACAATATTCAACTTCTCACTCATGAAGGGCATTATACTGGCAGGTGGCTCAGGCACGCGACTATACCCAATTACGAAGGCAATTTCCAAACAGTTGATGCCGATCTACGATAAACCTATGATCTATTACCCCTTGTCCATTCTCATGATGGCGGGAATAAGAGAGATTCTGATTATTACCACGCCTGAAGATAATTTTCAATTTAAAAGGCTGTTGAATGATGGAAGCCAGTTGGGCTGTCGCTTTGAATATGCAATCCAGGAAGTTCCTAATGGCCTTGCCCAGGCATTTGTAATAGGGGCGAAATTCATCGGCAATGATAAAGTAGCTCTCGTGCTAGGTGATAATATTTTCTATGGAACCGGATTAGGGAGACAATTACAGAAGCTAAATAACGTTGAAGGAGGCTATGTCTTTGCCTATAAGGTTTCTGACCCCGAACGGTACGGTGTGGTTGAATTTGATAAGAAAATGAATGTGACTTCGATCGAAGAAAAACCGAAAAATCCCAAATCGAGTTACGCCGTACCTGGCCTCTACTTTTATGATAACCATGTGGTGGAGATTGCGCGGAACCTGAAGCCTTCTCCCCGGGGAGAATATGAGATCACAGATGTGAATAAGATGTATTTGGAAAAGAGGAAATTGAAAGTTGCCGTTCTTGATCGCGGAACTGCATGGCTGGATACGGGTACTTTTGAATCATTGGGAGATGCAAGTGAATTTGTAAGAGTAATTGAAAAGCGACAGGATACGAAAATTGGCTGTATCGAAGAAGTCGCTTTTCGGATGAAGTATATCAATAAAAAGCAACTTTTAGATATTGCCTCCGAATTTGAGAAAAGCGGATACGGTCTATATTTAAAAAAATTGGTGAAAGAAATATGAAGTATTCAGCACATCCGACCGCCATTGTCGATGAGGGTTGTGAAATCGGTGAAGGAGTTAAGATCTGGCATTTTAGTCATATAATGACGGGTTGTAAAATTGGCGATGGCTGTAATATCGGTCAGAATGTTGTCGTATCACCTAAAGTTACTCTGGGAAAAAATGTGCGTGTTCAAAACAATGTTTCTATATATGAAGGAGTGATTTGCGAAGACGATGTTTTTCTTGGCCCGTCAATGGTATTCACCAATGTAATCAATCCGCGTAGCGCTGTAAGCCGAAAGCATGAATATATGAAGACATGGGTAAAAAAAGGAGCTAGCATTGGCGCTAATGCTACGATAGTTTGCGGAAATGAAATTGGTGAATATGCTTTTATAGGCGCCGGCACTGTAATCACAAAACCGGTTCCGGCCTATGCACTGATAGTAGGTAATCCTGGAAGGCAAATAGGCTGGATGAGTGAATATGGCCATCGCCTGCATTTTGACGAGAAAGGCGTGGCCAATTGTGAAGAAACAGGAGAAAAGTATATCTTACAAAATAATAGCGTAAAAAAAATCCATAACTCATGAAAAGTTTTGCATTGATTGGTGCAGGAGGTTATATTGCTCCGCGCCACATGAAAGCAATAAAAGAGACAGGTAACAATTTAATTGCAGCTTTAGACAAACACGATTCCGTTGGCATCTTAGATAGCTATTTTCCTGAGACTGAATTTTTTACTGAGTTTGAAAGATTTGATCGCCATATCGAAAAATTAAAAAGGCTCGGTATCCATACTGATTTTGTGACAGTATGCTCTCCAAATTATCTTCATGACGCGCATATTCGATTTGGGCTTCGTATTGGAGCCGATGTGATCTGCGAAAAACCCCTGGTATTAAATCCATGGAATGTAGATGCGCTAACTGAAATTGAGAAAGAAACGGGCAAAAAAATATTTACGATTCTTCAATTGCGTTTGCATCCCGCTATTATTGCATTGCGCGAAAAAATTCAAAACTCTCCCGCAGATAAAAAGTACAATGTTGACCTTCGGTATATTACCTCTCGTGGCCACTGGTATCACATCAGTTGGAAGGGCGATATTCAAAAAAGTGGTGGAATCGCGACCAATATCGGAATTCATTTTTTTGATATGCTTCTTTGGATATTCGGTGACTTAAAATCAAGCGAAGTAGTTCAACATACAACTGAGACGGCTTCTGGAAAGCTTGAATTGGAGCGGGCCAATATCAACTGGTTTCTCAGTATTGACGCCAATACATTGCCGGAAGATGTGAAGAAATCGGGCAAAAGAACTTTTCGGTCTCTTTCCATCGATGGAGATGAATTTGAATTCAGTGAAGGTTTCACTGAATTACATACACGTTCTTATGAAGAAATATTAAAAGGCAATGGTTTTCGGATCACAGAAGCATTGAAATCCATTGAACTTGTTCATGCTATAAGAAATAAAAAATAAATCCTGCTAATCCTTTAAAAAATTAAGACATGCCCAAGATAGCTTTATTAACAGGCGTCACTGGACAGGACGGAGCATACCTATCGGAGCTTCTTTTAAATAAAGGTTATATCGTCCATGGAATAAAGAGACGTTCATCCCTATTTAATACAGAAAGAATAAATCACCTCTATCAGGATCCGCACGAGAGAAATAAAAATTTCATATTGCATTTCGGCGATCTTTCCGACAGCACGAACCTGATTCGCATCATACAGGAAGTTCAACCTGACGAGATTTACAATTTGGGCGCAATGAGTCACGTAAAAGTGAGTTTTGACACTGCAGAATATACCGGCAATGCGGATGGTCTGGGCACACTAAGAATTTTGGAAGCCGTTCGGTTATTGGGGCTCGCTAAAAAAACAAGAGTCTACCAGGCCTCCACTTCGGAATTATATGGATTAGTACAGGAAGTGCCTCAAAGTGAAAAAACTCCTTTTTATCCGCGCAGCCCCTACGGCGTTGCCAAATTATACGCTTATTGGATAACAGTTAATTATCGCGAAGCTTACAATATGTTTGCATGTAACGGAATTCTTTTTAATCATGAAAGCCCTTTACGTGGCGAAACTTTCGTAAGTAGAAAAATAACACGATCGGTGGCGCAAATGGCGCTGGGACTTCAAGACAAACTTTATATTGGTAATTTAAATGCAAAGCGTGATTGGGGACACGCGAAAGATTATGTAGAGGCTATGTATCTCATTCTTCAACAAAAAGAGCCGGAAGACTTTGTTATTGCGACAGGAGTTACTACTTCCGTCAAGGACTTTATAGCCATGGCATTTTCCGAAGTAGGTGTGGAAGTTGAATTTTCGGGTAGCGGAGTGGATGAGAAAGGCAGGGTGAGATCTTCAACTGACCCGGTGAATTTTCCGGCAGGAAAAGAAATAGTTTGCGTTGATGCCAGCTATTTCCGACCAACAGAAGTTGATCTGCTAATCGGCGATCCCACCAAGGCGATGACGCAATTAGGATGGAAACCAAAATATACATTGGCGGACATGGTTAAAGAAATGGTTGCTGCTGATCTGCAACTGTTTCAAAAGAATAAAATTTTAAAAGAAGCAGGATTCAATGTCCTGCGTCAATTCGAGTAATGGAAAAGAACAGCAGAATTTATATAGCGGGGCATCGTGGCATGGTCGGCAGCGCTATTATGAGGCGTCTTCAGAAAGAAGGGCACACCAATTTTATATTTCGTAATTCATCAGAACTCGATCTTAGAGATCAGCAGGCAGTGGCTGATTTTTTTGTTAAGGAAAAACCAGACTATGTTTTTTTGGCGGCGGCAAAAGTCGGCGGCATAATGGCCAATAATACTTATCGTGCCGAGTTTCTCTACGACAACCTGACGATACAAAACAATGTAATCCACCAGTCATATCTGAATGGTGTCAAAAAATTATTGTTTCTGGGCTCTTCCTGTATTTATCCAAAGCTGGCTCCGCAACCCTTAAAGGAAAATTATTTACTTACAGGATTACTGGAGCCAACAAATGAACCTTATGCAATTGCGAAAATTGCAGGAATAAAAATGTGCGACGCATATCGTTCTCAATACGGATGCAATTTTATTTCTGTAATGCCCACAAACCTGTATGGTCCTAACGACAATTATGATCTTAATAAAAGCCACGTGCTTCCTGCGTTGCTGAGAAAGTTTCATGAAGCAAAGCAAAAGAGTTCAGATGAGGTAATCGTTTGGGGATCCGGCAAACCCAGGCGCGAATTTTTGCATGCTGATGATATGGCAGACGCCTGTTTATTCGTTATGGAAAATTTTAATGAACCGGGTTTTGTGAACATTGGAGTAGGCAGCGATATTAGCATCGCCGAACTCGCCAATATGATCAAGGATATTACCGGATTCTCTGGAAAAATCGTTTGGGATTCTTCTAAGCCTGACGGTACTCCTCAAAAGCTATTAGATGTTTCTAAATTGACCTCCCTTGGATGGACGCCTAAAATAGATTTTATTGAAGGAATTCGTTCTGTGTACCGGGAGGCATTCCTGCAGAATATAGTTGTTTAGTAAGTATTAATATTTTAAGAATACACAAGAAATATGGAGTTAACTAACAGTCGGATTTTAGTGATTGGTGGCTCAGGCTTTATTGGAAGTTTTGTTGTGAGAGAATTATTAAAACAGGATGTGGCGGAAGTAATCATTTACGACAATTTTACCCGCGGCAAAATGGGAAATATCGAGGATTGTTTGAAAGATAAACGTTGTCGCCTGAATGAGTTTGGAGGCGATATTAACGACATAGACATTCTCGATACTGCCATGAAAGGAGTTGACTATGTCTTTCATCTTTCCGCGATGTGGCTGTTGCATTGCAAGGACTTTCCCAGAACAGCCTTTAAGGTAAACGTTGAAGGGACATTCAATGTACTGGAAGCGTGTGTAAAGAATAAAATAAAGAAGCTGATTTATTCTTCTTCTGCATCTGTCTATGGAGATGCTGTTGAAGTACCCATGACGGAAAGTCATCCTTACAATAACAAGAATTTTTACGGTGCTACAAAAATTGCCGGTGAAGCCATGTGTACAGCTTTTAATGATCGATATGGCTTGCCGATAATTGGTCTCAGGTACATGAACGTGTACGGACCAGGTCAGGATCAAACAGCGGTTTATACGGGCGTTGTCCCGATAATGCTGAACAAAATAGACGCTAATCAATCACCGGTTATCAATGGTGACGGCAGCCAGGCGTATGATTTTATTTATGTCGAGGATGTAGCCCGGTGTAATGTTGAAGCATTGAAAACCGAGACAAACTTTGGTTTCTACAATGTCGGTACTGGAATACAAACTTCGATCCGCGAACTATGCGATACGATTTTACGATTAAAGAAATCGAATTTGAAGGTTACTTATAAACCTTACAGCGAAGATGACGCGAGAGCTTTGGTAAAGAACAGGATCGGTTCGCCGGTTAAAGCTAAAAAGGAAATAGGGTTTGAATTTAAATATGATCTTGAAACTGGCCTGCAGCGACTAATTGATTGGAGAAACGAAGGCGGCTTTAAATAACATTTTATGATCTCAACTATGCAAAAGAGAATTATACAGATCGCCACACCTTCAATGGGTGAAGAAGAATGGATGGCAGTTCGCGAACCTATAGAAAAGGGCTGGTTGACTCAGGGTCCCAAGGTGAAGGAATTTGAGATCCTCTTTGCTGAAATGCACAATGTGAAACATGCGCTGGCAGTATCCAATTGCACCACGGCGCTTCATCTCGCGCTATTAGCGTGTGGCGTGGGTGAGGGCGATGAAGTTATTGTTCCCTCATTTACATGGGTAGCTACAGCGAATGCTGTTTTGTATTGCAATGCAACTCCTGTACTCATTGATATTGATTTAAAAACTTTTAATATCGATATAGACGAGATTGCGAAAAAGGTTACCCCAAGGACTAAGGCTATAGTGCCGGTGCATCTCTTTGGCCTTTGCGCTGACGTGGATGCAATAAGAAAAAAATTCCCGCAATTAAGAATTGTGGAAGATGGCGCCTGCGCTTCCGGAGCTTCACTGCGTGGAAAACCGGCAGGCAGTCTCGGCGACGTGGGTTGTTTTTCATTTCATCCGCGCAAGTCAGTTACCTGTGGCGAAGGAGGAATGCTTACCTCAAACGACGACTTTATTGCAGAATATCTTGACAAACTAAGAAATCATGGTGCTTCTGTTTCCGAAGAGCAACGTCATCTTGGGCCAAAGCCTTATCTTTTATCTTCCTTTGATATCATTGGCTATAACTATCGAATGACTGATTTGCAAGGCGCGGTTGGATTTGTGCAATTAAAAAAATTGAATCGATTTATCCAGGAAAGAGATCAATGGGCAAAATATTATTCCGAACGACTGGCTGATATTGAATGGCTGCGATTGCCTGCTATACCAAAGAATGATCGCCATGGATGGCAGAGTTATGTAACGTTTGTGGATGAGTCGAGATCACCGAAAAAACGAAATGACATCATGGAGATACTTCAACAAAAAGGTATAAGTACAAGGCCAGGAACGCACGCTGTTCATTTGCTGGGAGCCTACACCAGGAAATTTGGATACAAACCGAACGATTTTCCTAATTCATTTTTGGCTGATCAGTGCTCAATGGCAATTCCTTTGCATAATAAGATGCTCAAAGAGGATTTTGATTACGTCATTGAAGCGTTAAAATCATTATAACAGGTGTGTGGGGTCGCAGGAATATTTCACTTGAACGGCAATCCGGTTGATAATACGGGCATAAGGGACATGACCAGGTCATTGGCTCACCGGGGGCCGGATGGAGAGCAGGTATTCATTGATAATAACCTCGCACTTGGACACCGGCGTCTCGCCATCCTCGACATTTCTCCCGCCGGCAATCAGCCCATGACATCGAAAAATGGAGAATGGGTAATTGTCTTTAATGGTTGTATTTATAATTTTCAGGAATTAAAAAAGGAATTGCTGGAGAAAGGACATCAATTCATATCAACGGGCGATACCGAGGTTATCGCAGAGGGGCTGTCGGAATATGGCCCTGTTTTTTTCGAAAGACTCGATGGAATGTTTGCAGTAGGTGCATGGAATACAGTTACAAAAGAACTTTGGTTAAGTCGCGATCGTTTTGGAGTAAAGCCTTTATATTATTATTTAAAGAATGGGACATTTCTTTTTGCGTCTGAGATTAAAGCATTTTTTACTCAACCGTCATTCAGCATTTCGCTTAATTATTTTGTCCTGAATGAATATTTTACTTTTCAAAATCAATTTACTTATCAGACCCTGTTTGAAGGGGTCTACATGCTGCCGCAGGCAAATACCGTTCGGGTTAATACTGATACGACCGAGATTGTTCATCATTCATGGTGGGACTATGATTTTTCCCAGCCTGATGAAAAAATAACATTTGAAGAAGCATGTTCGGAAACGGAAAGATTATTTTCCAAAGCTGTCAAAAGGCAAATGGTGTCAGATGTGCCTGTTGGCAGTTATTTATCCGGAGGCATGGATTCGGGCTCTATCGCGGTCATTGCTTCACGGCATATTAAAAGGTTATACACGTTTACCTGCGGCTTTGATATGAGTGAGGTAACCGGTGTGGAAGCAAACTATGATGAACGACGTGATGCGGAATTGACCGCGAATTTTATTAAGTCTGAGCATTATGAACAAGTAATGAATGCCGGCGATTTGGCCTGGTCGCTGCCGAGGCTGGTTTGGCATCTGGAAGACCTGAGAGTGGGAATGTCTTATCCAAATTTTTACATATCCAGGCTCGCGTCGAAATTCGTTAAAGTCTGTCTGCAAGGCACTGGTGGGGATGAGTTATTTGGTGGCTATCCCTGGAGATACTACCGAATTTTTAAATCACTTAGTCAACGGGACTTCTTCGATCAGTATTATAATTTCTGGCAGCGAATGGTGCCCGAAGGAGGTAAGAAGCACCTATTTACCGATAAAGTCATTGATACTATTACCCTCGATGAACCCCGGCAAATCTTTGAAAGAGTTTTTCTTTTTAATAACAAGCTGCGTTACGACAGCCCAGAGCACCATATTAACAATTCACTATATTTTGAAATAAAAACATTTTTACCAGCTCTTCTTTTGGTTGGTGACAAGCTATCGATGGCACACGGTTTAGAAGAGCGTTTCCCTTTTTTGGATAATGACCTGGCGAATTTTTCCCAGAAAATCCCGGTAAAATATAAGCTGGGTAAACTGGAAATGATGAAAAGGATAGATGAAAATGAATTTCGTGATAAAAAAACTTTGTATACGGAATATGACGATGGCAAAAATGTTTTGAGAAAAGCGATGGATAGTTTCTTACCCCGGCAAATAATTAACCGGAAGAAACAGGGCTTTTCAGCACCTGATGAAAGTTGGTATAGGGGTGAGAATGCTGCCTACATGAAAGAATTATTGTTAAATAAAAAAACGGTAAGCTCGGAATTCATTAGGCCTGCCTACGTAGAACATATTATTGACGAGCACATAAATAAAAAAATTAACCACCGGTTGTTGCTTTGGAGTTTGATGAATTTTGAGTGGTGGTGTCGAATATTTTTAAACGGCGAAAGAATAAATTAATTGGATAGAAGGAAAATACTGGCGGACTTGAATAATGAAGAGTTGGAAAAATTTTTTCAGCTCATTGAGTCATTGAAAGAAGTATTTGGAAAAAAGTTAAATGAACAATTTAATCGCTCATTGCCTTTCAATGAGCTTTTATTTGACAGGTGGGAGCGTGCAAAAGCATTGGGTTTTGGCGAGGCTGCCTCTGTTTATGATAACTGCTGCATTTTTGGGGATGTGAAAGTTGGGAAAAATACCTGGATTGGTCCCTACACCGTTCTTGATGGATCGGGTGGATTAGAAATAGGTGATAATTGCAGTGTATCTGCCGGCGTTCAAATTTATACACATGATAGCGTTGAATGGGCTACCAGTGGTGGAACCAAACCCTATGCATACTCACCAACTAAAATTGGAAACAATTGCTATATAGGCCCTAACTCGATTATTGTGAAGGGGGTGGTAATTGGCGATGGATCGATAGTTGGAGCCAACAGTTTCGTAAACAAGTCTTTTTTACCAAAAAGTAAAGTCGCTGGTAACCCGGCGGCGTTAATAGAGCAGTGAAACAAAGTAGTATAACTGAGCTTTTTGATATGCCTTTGACGGTTCAAAAGAACCTAATCATACTAACGTCCGCGGATAATAGCGTAGCAAGTAACCAGAAGCAAACCGAAAAAATTTTCACTGACAAATGGGCCGAGGTGGAGCAATACAAAAACCTTGACAAATTATACGACTTCCAGTTTGAATGGTTTTTGAAATTATATGGGTTTGATTCAACTGCAGAATTGCAGCGATTTCTATATTCGAAAAAAGTGATAATTGATACTGGCTGCGGGTTAGGTTACAAGGCAGCGTGGTTTGCCGAACTATCTCCAGAAAGTATCGTTATTGGAATAGATATTTCTGACGCGATCGACCTTGCCGCAAAAAATTTCTCTCATTTACCTAACCTCTTTTTTTTAAAGAGGGATATTGCAAACACGTGTTTGAAACCTGGGAGTATCGATTTTGTTGTTTGTGACCAGGTGATTATGCATACGGAATCCCCTGAAAAGACTTTTAGTCATTTAGCAGAAATAACAAAAAAAAATGGAGAATTCGCTTGTTACGTGTATTCAAAAAAAGCTTTACCAAGGGAATTGATCGATGATTATTTCAGGAAAGCCACTCATGATATCAGTCATGAAGAAATGTGGAAATTTTCTGAACAATTGACAGAATTGGGAAAACGATTGAGCGAATTGAATGTAAGCTTTGAATCACCTGATATTCCATTGCTGGGCATAAAAGGAGGGGAGTATGACATTCAAAGATTCATTTACTGGAATTTTTTAAAATGTTTTTGGAAAGAAGACTGGGGTTTTGAACTCAGCAAGAGTACAAATTTCGACTGGTATGCACCAAGCAACGCTAAAC
>DASXOT010000107.1:0-3971 GCA_036494065.1 Chitinophagaceae bacterium | reverse complement strand
ACGGCTGGTGGAAGGAAAATAGTGTGTCCCTTATTCTTTCGCCCGACCCCATTATAGAAGATATTGAAGTATTGAAATTGAAAAAGAAGAGTCTCGAATTAGCGGGTATCTTTTAGAGATGAATGGCAAAGCGCACGTTGGGTAATAGTCACGGATTATTAAAATGTCATGCCGGGTTTGACCCGGCATCTTTATCAATATCAGGCTACCTGGAATTTCAATCTAAAATCCTACGTTATCTTTGAGTCGTATTATGAAGGAACTATCAATTGTCATTACAGTCATGAACGAAGAGGATAACATAAAATCCTTGCTGGAGGCTATCCGCGCTTCCTTAAATGGAATTGACTATGAAACAGTGATAGTGGATGACGGTTCGACCGATAAGACAAAACAAGAGGTACTTAGCTATGCTGATGACAGAACCCTGTTAGTGGAATTGAGAAAAAATTATGGTCAAAGCACTGCAATGATGGCCGGCATTGATTATTCAACGGGAAAATATATTGCGTTGCTGGATGGCGATCTTCAAAACGATCCATCTGATATCCCGCAAATGCTCGATCTCCTGAAACGCGAAGACTGGGATGTAGTGGCAGGCAATCGTAAGAACAGAATGGATGGTTTTTTTCTTCGCAAAATACCCAGCAGCATTGCCAATGCGCTTATCCGCCGAATGACCGGTGTTTACATTAAAGACTATGGCTGTACCTTAAAAATATTTCGCCGGGAAATCGCTGAAGAGTTGAATTTATATGGTGAGCTTCATCGATTTATTCCCGTGCTTGCAAAAATGCAGGGCGCGAAGATTACGCAGGTCGATGTAAAACATCATCCACGCAAATCCGGGAAAAGTAAATACGGTATCAATCGCACATTCCGCGTCTTGTCCGATCTTATACTCATCGTTTTCTTTCGCCGTTACATTCAAAAACCGATGCACCTTTTTGGGACCATTGGGTTTATCAGTTTTGGAGTCGGAGCAGTCATCAACTTATACCTGTTGGTTTTAAAGATCATGGGGCACGATATATGGGGCAAACCTTTGCTCATACTTGGCTTAATATTTTTACTCGGCGGCATTCAGCTTATTACAATTGGCATTCTCGCTGAAATAAACATCCGCACCTACTATGAGTCCCAGAATAAAAAAACATATACAGTTCGACGAGTTTACCAGGCCACGCAAGAAGCGAAGCCTTCGCTGGAGATTACGGTATGAGGATCACGAGAAGCGAGGTGGGCAAACGACCGATTTTTTACTTTAGCAGGATCTCTTCGTGGCGCAAAAACCATTCATAGAATTTCCTTAACCCATCATTTAATTTTACACGTGGTTGATAGCCCAGCAGATCTTTTGCCTTTGAAATATCGGCAAAGGTTTTTGGCACATCGCCTGGTTGATCAGCTAATTGTTCGATCTCGGCCTTTTTACCAATTACCTGTTCAATACTTTGGATTAATTCTTTTAATGAAACAGAATAATTATTCCCAAGATTGATGATTTCAAAACCGGTTTTATCATATTTCATGGCAGCCATTATCCCCTGTATAGTATCATCAACAAATGTATAATCCCTGCTCGTGCTTCCATCACCATACATGGTAACGGGTTTACTTTTTAATATCGCTTTTGTGAATTTGTGAATAGCGAGATCTGGCCGTTGTGATGGACCGTAGACGGTAAAAAAACGTAAAGCTATAAATCGTATATCAAATAATTTATTATAAACATGACCTAACATTTCTCCTGCCAGTTTGGTCATTGCATAAGGGCTTACGGGCAGCAATTGCTCTTCTTCCTTCCAGGGAAAATGATCATTAACACCGTATACACTGCTGCTTGAAGCAAAAACAAATTGCTTGCAGCCTTTTTCCCTGGCAAAATCCAGGAGATTCTGAAGCCCTATCACGTTGGCTTGCTGGTATGAAACCGGATCCAGAATGCTGGGCCGCACGCCCGCTTTAGCCGCCAGGTGAACAATTACATCGACGGGTTCACGAATTTCTTTCGCCAACTCTTTTCCGCCGGTCTCGGCAAGGTCGTAATGCAATAAACGATGTCGGGAATCATCAATGAACCCATGAATATTTAATTCCTTAAGTTTTTTATCATAAAAAGGATCAAAATTATCGATGTTGATAATGATGCTGTCTTTCTCAGCTGTTAGTAACTGCCGGATAAGATTACTTCCGATAAACCCCGCTCCGCCTGTAACCAGGTAATTTTTCATATCGCCGATTTAAAATTTAGCAAAGAAAAGCATCTTTTTTACGTTTTTGCCCGATTACTAGGAGATAAACTTTCTTAAAAAACCTCATGAAAGTTGCTTTTATTACCAGGTCAACCCTATACGAAGTTCCTGGCGGCGACACTGAGCAGATCGTTCAAACAGCTAAGTGCCTGGAGGATCTTGGCATTGAAGCGGACATCTATTTAACAAACCAACGGGTTGACTATAACAATTATGATCTATTGCATTTTTCTAACATCATAAGACCATCGGATATTTTATACCACACACAAAAGGCAAACAGGCCATTTGTCATCTCTCCCAATTTAATAGACTACAGCGAATATGATAAAAAACAGCGCGCGGGTATACCGGGCTTTATTTTCCGCTTGCTGCCTTCAGATACAATAGAGTATTTAAAAACCATTATGAGATGGTTACTAAAGAAAGATATTCTGAAAACTAAATCATATCTCAGTAAGGGTCAGAAAAGATCTATCCGCGAAGTGCTTGAAAAAACGTCTATCATTCTACCCAACTCAGATTCCGAACAGGCCTTTTTAAGAAAAACGTACACAATTGAAAAGCCTTATTCGGTTGTTCCTAATGGCATAAACGTTAGGGTTTTTAAACCAAATGGGGCTTACTCAAAGGATAATAATCTAGTAGTCTGCGCGGCCAGGATCGAGGGACTCAAGAATCAGCTCAATCTGATCAAAGCCTTGAACCATTCGCCCTTTACCCTGATGGTAGTAGGTGATCCGGCGCCCAATCAAAAAAAGTATTATCAAAAATGTAAAAAGATAGCGGCGTCCAACATTGTTTTTACAGGTCGATTGCCCCAAAACGAGCTTGCTGATATTTATCAGAAAGCAAAGGTGCATGTGTTACCCAGCTGGTTAGAAACCTGCGGGCTTTCCAGCCTGGAAGCTGCCGCGATGGGATGCAATATAGTAATCACCGACAGGGGGTCTACGCGTGAATATTTTGGAGATGATGCCTTTTATTGTGATCCCGCGGATCCCGCTTCCATCTTACAGGCAGTAGAAAAGGCATCAGAGAAAGATGCTCAAAAATGTTTACAGAGAAAAATATTTGACAATTATACCTGGCAGAAGGCAGCGACTATAACATTAAAGGCTTATAAAAAAATAATACCTGGTTAAACATGAAAATCGGAATTCTTGGTACAAGAGGCATTCCTAATGCTTACGGCGGATTTGAACAATTTGCCGAGCATCTTTCCACAGGCTTAGTTCAAAAAGGTCATGAAGTATTTGTGTATAATTCAAGTCTCCATCCTTACAAACAAAAAAATTGGCAGGGCGTACACATCGTTCATTGCAAAGATCGGGAAGATCAGTTAGGCACGGCAGGTCAATTTGTTTACGATTGGAATTGCATCAATGACGCCCGCAAAAGAGACTTTGATATTCTCCTGCACCTGGGATATACAAGCGATTCTGTGTGGCATTGGCGGTGGCCAAAAAAGGCGATCAATGTCGTAAATATGGACGGCATGGAATGGAAACGCAGTAAGTACAGCAAGTTAATCCGGCGCTTTCTAAGATGGGCCGAATCACTGGCGGCAAAAAATGCAAATATCATGATTGCCGATTCGCCTTGCATTCAGAAATATATTTTGAAAACCTATAAAAAGAATCCCGTACATATTCCGTACGGGGCTGAGATCTTTTCAAGACCCAATCCATCTATACTGAGAAAGTATAGTCTTGT
>DASXOT010000106.1:0-4393 GCA_036494065.1 Chitinophagaceae bacterium | reverse complement strand
TATTTTGTCACGTAAAATCATATTGCCAGGAAAACTTAAACCGATGAAGTCTACCACAAAATCAGTCATTGTTCTGACATTGATCTTTAGTAAATGTTTAACAACCCGCGCTCAACAACTAACATTTTCAAAATTTGAAGTAGGCGCAGGTGCTGGCGTTTTTGTTTACCAGGGCGATTTAACACCAACACGCCTTGGATCGTATAAAACATTGAAGCCTGCATTTAATTTTTTTGTAGGCAGGATTATCAATCCCAGGCTTACACTTCGGACAAACATTGCTTTTGGGCAATTAAAAGGAGACGATGCGAAATATGCGAGTCCCGTGTACAGGCAGGAAAGGAACTTTAACTTTCATACTCCGGTATTCGAGCTGTCAGAGCTGGTAGTTGTAGATCTTTTGCGGGATAATCTGGTTCATCACCCAAATCACTTTTCTCCATATTTATTCACCGGAGTTGGAATCAGTTTTCTCCGAATTCGTCGTAATTACGATCGATTTAATACAGAATATTTTCTATCGGAACCCGCAACTACCCAGGGACTCGCTGAAGATGCGCAACATTCTTTGCCTGGGCTTATTCCTGTTGTTCCCCTGGGTGTGGGTATTAAATATGCAATTTCTGAGAGGCTTATGATTAGTGCAGAAACTTCCTACCGATTTGCATTTACTGACTACCTGGATGGATTTAGCAAAGCAGCAAATGATCGAAAGAAGGATAGTTATCAAACTCACACAATAGGAGTGATCTATAGGTTTGCATCAAATAATTCAATGAAATGCCCTAAGCTTTGAGGATTTGAATTTACGACTGGTCACTGATCGTCACGTGTCTTACCGTTACTGACTGATTATATTAAAATAGCAAAACAAAAAATAATTATTCCAATTAATTCCGCTTTATGAAAAAGCTTAGTGTAGTCGTGATAGTCTTTACAGTTTTATTTGCCTGTTCCAAGTCGATGCCAGATATGACAAACGATACCGGAAACAGCTCGTCGATTAGTTGTAGTGGAGTAACCGAATCCTTTTCAAAGGACGTAAACCCTATTATTCAATCATCCTGTGCTACCGGCTCTAATTGTCACGCATCAGGGAGTGTAAACGGGCCAGGAGAGTTGATTACTTATACCGAAATACAGAGTGCGAGCGCGCAAATACGTGCAGCAGTAATTTCAGGAGAAATGCCGAAAACAGGTAGCCTTACCGCTTCACAAAAAAGCGCAATTATTTGCTGGATAGATAATGGCGCTTCAAATAATTAAAACAGTAAGTGTCCGATTGTCCAATATACGTGGTGTGTATTTGTTAGTTGGTTATTGTGGCAAAGAGGCTGTCTCAAAAGTAAATTTTGGACAGCCTTTTTTATAACTGTTCCCGGCCTTTGGTATCCAGAGGTATTTTTGATTGTGTTATCCTGGGTTATGGCCTTTCATCAATTATAGTCAGTTGGATTTTTATTTTCAAAATAGTTTTTCAGTCCGTTAGGCTGCTTTTTTTCTGATGTTTTGTGCCAGTGCCAATAAACCAACTTCAATATTTACCTTCTTTTTGCCACGAAGCATAAAGCGGTTGAACTTATGATTGCTTTTCACATTGCCAAAAACCGGTTCTACATCATAACATCGTTTCTTTCTCTTTTCTATGCCTTCTTCTGTATTGAGCTTTTCCCTTGCTTTTGCTTTATGACGATTCAGGTTATGGTTTACTTCTATTATACGGTTATATTTTGACTGGTGACAAGCACCCCAATATTTTCAGCAACATTTTTGGATGATAGCTTGACGTACCTCCACCTTTATAATCTTTTTCCAGCAACTCCAGGTTAACAGATTCTATGATCTCATTGACTATCCGTACAGGATGAGTTAATGGAATAAGCTCTTCAAGCGAAGGTGGTAGCAGCATACGTTGAGCAGGGTTGTAAGGCTTGAATATTACTTTGTCGTTTGCCATATTACCAAAGACCCTTTGATGGCTTGTTTTGACGCACCCTGTATGCCCAATAGTTTTACAGCAACTATGTGTATAAACCTATACGTTTTTTTGAAAATAAAAAAGGCTGCCCTTTTGAGACAGCCTCTTGGTTTTTGCTTAATGACTCCATTGGTCTGAAAGAACGGTGAATGGTGAGTGATCAGTGCCTTTATAAACTACTCTTAACTCCTAACTCCACATTCCGCTCTACAAAAGCGGTGAGATCGGCGCCCTTCAACATGCCCTGCGCCAACAATGCAAGGTCAAATGCCTGCCTCGCAATTTCGCTTTGCCTTGATTCATCCGCCTGTAAAAGTTTATGAATAAGTTTGTGATTAGCGTTGATCGCCACCTTATAACTGTCGGGCATGGACCCATAAAAATTCATACCTCCACCCATCTTCGACATATCTTTCATTCGTCTCATCCATTCTTCCATCGTTATTGTCACAGGCATCGATTCTTCGGATTGATTCTCAACTTCTACTTTCATGGTTGGATTATTGATCGTTTTCTCAAATACTTCTTTGAGCTTTTTGATTTCATCCTCTGAAAGATTATGTTTCGCGGCATCTTCTTTAACGATCAATTTATCCAGAACATCCGCATCAACCCTTTTTAGCGAAGTCTTTTCCAGCTTCATTTCAAGATGCTGAATAAAATGAGTGTCTATCGGCGAATTCATCAGCAACACATCATAGCCTTTTCTATTGGCGGACTGGATATAGCCATGTTGACGTTCGGCATCAAAACTATATAAGTAGATTAGTGTTCCATTTTTATCAGTTTGAGTATCCTTTACTTTATTTCTGTACTCATCCAGGGTAAAATATTCATCGGCGGTGCTGGCAAGGAGCAGGAAATCTTTTGCTTTGTCATAGAATTTCTCGTCGGAAATAGCACCGAATTTTACAAATAGGCCAATGTCGTTCCATTTTTCCTCGTAGGTCTTGCGGTCTTTATTGAACAATTCCTGCAGCTTATCGGCTACTTTGCGAGAGATATAACTATTTATTTTTTTTACATTACTATCTGCCTGTAAAAACGATCGGCTTACATTCAAAGGAATATCCGGTGAATCGATCACGCCATGTAACAGCATTAGAAACTCGGGGACAATATCTTTGACCTCATCGGTAATAAATACCTGGCGACTAAAAAGTTTGATCTTATTTTTTTGTATCTCAAAATCATTTTTCAGTTTAGGAAAATACAAGACGCCCGTAAGGTGAAAAGGATAATCGACATTTAAATGTATCCAAAACAGAGGCTCTTCTGAGTAGGGATAAAGCTCCCGGTAAAATTCAAGGTAGTTCTCATCCTTTAACTCAGCAGGCGCCTTCGCCCAGATGGGATTTGTATTGTTAATAATATTGTCAACCTCAACTGTCTTATATTTTGGTTTGCCATCTGCATCTTCACCATCTGGCTCTGATTCCTTTCTTGTCCCAAATTGAACGGGTACGGGCAGGAACTTTGCATATTTGTTCAGGATATCACTGATCCGGTGTTCCTGTAAAAACTCCTCGGAATCTGCATTTAAATATAGTATGACATCTGTTCCCCGTTCTGTCCTGCTGCCTTCAGTTATTTCAAAAGAAGTGCTTCCATCACATATCCACCGGGCAGGCTCGGCGCCTTCCAGGTAAGACAATGTCTGGATTTCCACCTTGTCTGCCACCATGAATGCAGAATAGAATCCAAGACCAAAACGGCCAATGATTTCGTTGGCATCTTTCGCTTCTTTGAATTTCTCCATGAACTCGGTCGCACCAGAAAATGCGATCTGGTTAATATATTTTTTTATTTCTTCGGCAGTCATCCCGATCCCATTGTCAGAAACTGTGATCGTTTTCGCCTTTTCATCTACACTTACTTTTACTTTTAGATCTCCGAGTTCTCTATTATAATGGTTAAGTGCACTGAGTCTCTTGATTTTTTGAGTGGCATCGACTGCATTGCTCACCAACTCACGCAGGAATATCTCGTGGTCTGAATACAAAAATTTCTTAATTATAGGAAAAATATTTTCCGTGTTAATAGAGATAGTGCCGGTTTCCGGTAGCATGTTTAAATAGATTTAATTTGCCGCAATATAACAAGCCTTGTTCCAAAGCTGAAAAAATGGTCAGATTGACAGGAGATTTTCAGCCATCATCCGCAGCCAAAGACCACGGTCCACGGTCTATAGTCCATAGATCATTTCTTACTGTGGATCATCGTACCCCAGGACTGAAGCCTGTCGACCGTGGACTGAACGACTCTTTTCATTAATTTTGCGCCAATGCGACCTGACTATTCTCATAAGATCTTTCCTGATTTCCGCACTCATTTTTTCTTGTTGATGGAAACGTTAGCCATGGATCCGGCATAATGGTTGACTCATCACTGATCATCATTACTCACACATCTGAT
>DASXOT010000105.1:0-7357 GCA_036494065.1 Chitinophagaceae bacterium | reverse complement strand
AGTATCCACTGCACTGATTGCTCAGCAAAAAACATCTTCTAAAAATCCACTTCAAGAAAATTCATTCAAATTTTCAAACAAGAAATACCCCAGCTTGCTTTGGGAGATTACCGGCAATGGCTTGCAAAAACCTTCCTATTTATTCGGCACAATGCATATCAGCGATAAGCTTGCTTTCCATTTGGGTGATTCATTTTATCATGCTTTAAAAAATGTACAGGTAGTTGCCCTGGAGACCAACCCTGAAAGCTGGCAGGATGATTATACCAATTCCGTTTTCTTTAATAGCCGCAATCTTGTCAATCCCGATAATTTTTATCTCAATCCGAAAGGATACCCGGGAGATAACATGCGAATTACCTCGTTTGCGATCGATGATTATGACGAAGCCGTTAAGGCGGCTCTTTCGGTAGAACCGTCGATGATCAATGGATTACTTTATCGTACTTACGGTACTGACCTCGACGATTTCGAAGAAGATACTTACCTGGACATGTATATTTTCCAAACTGGAAAAAAGCTCGGAAAGAAAGTTACCGGAGTCGAAAACTTCGACCAAAGTGAAAAACTGGTCATGGAAGCGTACCGTGATATGTATAGGGACAGAAATAAAAAGAAAAAAAGTTTCGACTACGAAGGGGCATTTGCAAATCCTAAAAAAATGGAAGATGCCTACAGGAAAGGAGATCTTGACCTGTTGGATTCACTGGATGTCATGAATACGACCTCCGATGCTTTTGAAGAAAAATTTCTGTACAAGCGCAATGAGATACAGGCCAGTTCGATTGATACCATTTTAAAAAAATCCTCATTATTTGTAGCAGTAGGTGCGGCACACTTACCTGGCAAACGAGGTGTGATTGAATTGTTACGGGAAAAAGGTTATACGCTACGTCCCGTACGAATGGATGACAGGAACAGCACCGATCGCCAAATGGTTGAAAAACTTCGTGCTACTACAAGTTTTGTTCAGCAAACTTCAGGAGACGGATTCTACCAGGTAAGGATACCCGGTAAAAAATTTTATAGGTTCACCGATTGGACTGGTATGGATGTAGTGCAATATGCCGATATGGTAAATGGAGCGTACTATGTTGTAACGCGCATCAAAACGAATAGCCCGTTCCTGGGTCAATCGCCTGATCTTGTAAGTAAAAAAGTCGACAGTTTTTTGTATGAAAATATTCCAGGCAAAATCCTGAAAAAAATTCCGATTACAAAGAATGGTTATCCAGGCTGGGAGGTATGGAATCGCACTCGCCGTGGAGATGATCAACGCTATAACATTTTTGTCACCCCATTTGAAGTGGTAATTTTTAAAATGAGTGGTAATGGCGACTATATCACGAAAGGTAATGAAGCGCAGCAGTTTTTTGGCTCCATCAGGCTGAAGGAATACAATGAGAACACCTGGATGAGCTACCAGCCACCAACGGGAGGTTTCTCCGTACAGCTACCTCATGATCCTTCTGTTCTTAAAGACTATGACTTAGGCACAGATCGTCTTGAATACTCCGCGCTGGACAAAAAAGACGGGAACAGCTATCTTATAATGAAAACGGATTTTCACAATTATTCTTTTGTTGAAGAAGATACTTTTGAGCTGAACCTGATGGGCGAAAGCTACCAATCTTCTTCATTCATCAATAAGCAATTATCACATAAATTCACTTCCGTTAATGGTTATCCAGCCCTGGAATGCAAATATTTGAACCAGGACGGCAGCTATAGTAATGTAAAATACATTATCTGCGGGCCGGTGTATTATGCCCTCTCGGCCCACTATAAAAAAGAGAATGAAAATGTAAAAAAATTCTTCGCCTCTTTTTCCATCACTCCTTTTATATATCCGGAAACAAAACTGCGTGCTGATACGGGCCTGCATTTCACCGTGCAATCGCCTGTGTTTATTGAAGAGGATAAAAGAAAAGGAGAATTGGTCCAGCTTCTCAATATGTTCCGGTCGGGAGATGATGACGATGCAGAAAGTCCTTTTGGCCAGTTTGACCAAATCAAAACCGAATTTATAGGTAACGATACGATCGGTGAAAAGATCTTTGTCATGTACAAGGATCCCGGGAAATATATGTTCCTCAAAGACACGGTGAATTTTTGGAAAAAGGTCTTTGATAACGAATCCGATAACGAAGACACAACATTTATTTATAAACTAGATAAGCGTTACGAGCTTCCGGGCGGCATTAAATGCCGTGATCTGCAGATCACTGATACCGGCAGCAGCCGGCTCATTGTATCAAAATGGCTTTATAAAGGAGGCCATCTTTTTATTTTGACCACCCTGACAGATACATTAAGTGCCCGTAGTCCCTTTCTTGATAAATTCTTCACGAGTTTTACGCCATCAGATTCTTTGAAAGCTGAATCGGTGTTTACCAAAAAAACTGAAAAGTTCTTTAGCGATTATTTCAGCACTGATAGCTCCATTGCGAAAACAGCTAGAAATTCCCTTTACGAAATCAAATTTGATTCGCTTGATGCACCCTTACTTGAAAACGCCATTAAGCGAATAAACTGGGCCACGAAAAACTATTTGAGCGTAAAAACATATTTTATCGGCAAGTTAGGTGCGATAGATGACTCGTCTGTCACGGATTATTTAAAAGCCTTGTATGTAAAAGTGAAAGACAGTGCCGATTTTCAGAATGCAATTTTGGATGCGCTATTAGCCCAGGAAACAAAAAAATCATTTAATGCTTTTAAAGACCTCATGTTACAGGAACCGCCGATCATCAGTAATAATCGCATGGATTTTGATTACCCGGTAATGCTGCAAAACGTTTTGCGAAATTCACCCATTCGCCTACCCCGCCCCGGTTATTCCAATTCAGATATAGCCTATATTGCCGGTGGTTGGTCGCAATTGTACGATACCCTGGAATTGACGAGAAATATTTTCCCTGAGTTTTTGCAATTGATCAATGTGGATGACTACAAAGATGAAGTGATCAGGTTGCTGACAACTCTTGTTGACAGCGGTTTACTAAAAGGCAGCGATTACGAAACACTGTTTCCGAAACTGTACCTGGACGCGAAACAATTATTTAAAAAACAAGTAGCGAAAGAAGACCAGGATAACATGGAGAAGCTCGCCCGTAAAAACGATATCGATTATGACGAACGCGACTACGAGAGCGAACCAGGCGAAGGGAACGGAGACCTGCAAAACTATTCCGTGCTCCTTCTGCCATTCTATGATAAAAACGAAGGTGTAAAAAGTTTTTTTGAACAGCTGATGAAAACGCACAATAAGAGACTACTCTACAGTACATTCATCCTGATGTTAACAAACGGCCAAGCAGTTCCCGATTCTCTTTTCATGAATTTTGCAAAGCAGGATGAGTATCGAAGCAGGCTGTACGCGGATCTTGAAAAGATAAAAAAGCTTGATAAGTTCCCTGCAGCGTATAAAAATCAGCAGGACATTGCACGCAGTCTCCTGCTGGACGAAGAAACGATTGGTTTAAAGCCGGACTCGATAGTATTTGTCGACAAATTAGCCATCACATACGAAAACAAAAAAGGCTGGGTATATTTCTTCAAATACAAGCAGCAAAGAGATGATGATTTCTGGCAGTTGGAAGCTTCGGGCATGCAACCGGAAGATTTAACGGCAATTGACATACACAATACAAAATTTATAGACGCGAATCACAAACTGGAAAATGATAAGCCGGTGAGTGAGCAGATCCAACGAATGTTACATGAAATGCTCTATTCAAAACACCAAAGCGCCTCCGCATTTTACGAAGCTGGACCGTTTAACGTCTATAAGAGCTATTTATCAGAAATGGTAAAACAGCGACGATATAAAGACTAGTCTGGAGTTCAGAGCCGGGAGCGGGTCGGTATACAGTCTGCAACTGCGGACCACGGTCAATAGTCCATAGTCCACCGTCACGAGTCGGAGTCAATGGTCCCCAGTCCACCCTGATATTTTCCGGAGACGATGATCAATGGCGCCAGCGACATAAATAGTTCCATCGTCCGCAACAGCCACGTCAAGAGGACCCCTGAACGATGCCGCTGATGCCGGGCCATTAGCGAAAATCGGTCGACCATCACCTGCTATTGTTGTTACGACCCATTTGCTTTGTTTTTGCCTGTATATCCGGGCTATTCTTTTTGCAACTGCTCAAACTGATTATTGCCAGTAGAAGCAACGCGATAAAGCTTTGTCTCATTTTCCTGGTGTTAAAAATTTAGTGCAATTGAGAAGGATGATTTTAGAAATCTTCCTGTCGTTGTTTAGCCAATATCAGTCTCAATTGTCTTCTACCCTTTGCGAGGTTTGATTTTGATGTTCCGACAGAGATCCCCAATTGCCTGGATATTTCCTCATGCGTAAATCCTTCAATCGCAAAAAGGCACAAAACGGTTCGGTAGCCTGGTGTTATTTTTTGAAGAGATTGGATAATTTCCTTGTAAGAAATGAGGTCAAATGTGTCCCCATTGCGGGGAGAGATCGGGATCACTTTGCCGTCAAAATCGGTGATTGTTTTGTATTTGTTATTCCTGCGAAAATGATCAATGGCTGAGTAGATCATTATCTTTCGTATCCAGCCCTTAAACGAACTTACCACATCATCGTAAGCGGGACTGTATCTATACATCTCCTTAAAGATCTTCAAAAAGCCATCGTTCAAGATTTCTACGGCATCATCATGGTTGTTAGTATAGCAATTGCAAATTGCGAACGTGTAGCCGTAAAAAGAGTTGTATATTTTTTTCTGACTGACCCGGTCATTCGACACACAGCCACCTATATGAAAAGTCAACTCCTCCGGCGATAACAGCTCATTCCTTTCAGTATAGGTTCTATATTTTTCCCTGTTTATGATTTTTGACGATTTTGGAGCGCTTGCACTCATCAGAATGTTGTTGTTAGGTCAGAAGCGCGGGCACTTCAAATGAGGTTGGGATAAACTTCTTCATGTACCAGGCGTTCCTCAGAAATAATTTCACAAATTTGACGGGAGAGTGACTAATTAATATCAGGGATATTCCCTATTTGAATGATCTTTGTTCCCCATTTTATGATTTTATAAGGTTTAATAAACTGTGAGGGGCTGGTTGGGCAAGATAGGTCTTCTTAATCAGTTATATCGCATTTGGCCAGGGAAGCTGAGGGGGTTGAGCTGCCGCTAAAAAAAATTTTTACAAAAAGAAAACATGGCGATACCTCTTTGTTAACCTTGCCCCTTATTTTTGCGTCTCTAATCTGAGATGAGCCAATACTCTTTCATAAGATATTTTTGCATTCGCAATCTTTTGCTCGTTTGCCTGTATGCTTCGTTTTTTTCTGTTGAGTTGTTGCACAATTTTGATTTGGATAAAGCACAGGAGAAATATGCTGCCACTACGTTTTTCCCAATTCAATCGAAGGGCCATATTCAATTAGTAAAGCCGCGAAAATCTCACGAACAACGGAAAATGAATTTTCGCTTAAACAAAAGATTTCAGCCATCTTTTATTCCATCCTCATTCACGTTTGTTCTGAAGAGTTTCCCCGAGCATGCTGACCCAGACTATTCAGGCAGCTTGTCCAGTGAGTCGCTATTTAATATCTTTCTCCTTACACAGTCGTTGCGTGCACCTCCACGTGTCTAGCTATCCGGTTAAACACGTTTTTTCAGTAAAATTTAAAATATGTATGTTTTCTGCAAGAGAAGATATGCGCTGCTCGTAACCGTCTTATTATTTCCTTTTCTTGTTCCGGCACAATCATCCCTTTACTCGTTAAAGGAGTTGATCGATTCCGGTTCTCACTACTTGCCATTGTTAATGGAGAAAAGCGCAACTGTCAACAGCTATAAAGCAATTGTTACAGACACCCGGCATTCATTTCTTCCGCAATTAAAACTCAATGAACAGATCAATGCCGGCACCGATAATTCACTGGCGGGCGCCTATCTGCCAATTGGAGCCAATCCTTCTGTTTCCGCCGGCGTACGAGGCGTTAATAACTACCAGGCTGTATCGGGCAACATTGCGGTGCTCTATACGGAATATGACTTAGAAGATTTTGGGTTAAAGACAGCGAAGATCAAAAACGCCGTTGCACGGGCAGATGAGGAAGAAGCAGACCTGCAAAGGATTTTGTACCAATTGAAAATTGAAATAAGCCGACTGTATTTTAATCTATTGAAGGACGAGTACAGGTTGTCTGCCGACAACGAAAACATCAAGCGATACGAAAATATTTATTCCGTTATAAATGCCCTCGCGCGAAGTGGCATCAGGCCGGGTTCCGATACATCGTTGTCAAAAGCTGAATTATCTGAAGCGAAAATCAATTACAACCAAACGTTGGGCGATCTGAATGCATTAAAACAGCAATTGGCATATTGGTGTGGTATCAGCGCAAATCAAATCCGGGTCGATACGGCTGCATTGCACTCCTTTACAAATTACTCATCGTTAGAGAATATTCCCGTTGACACCCTTCATCATCCGTTTATTGATTTTTACAATAAGCAAAAACAGGTTTTTATCTCTAATGAAAAACTGATCAATAAAACTTACCTGCCGAAAATTCTATTAGCCGGCAGTTCGTGGGCGCGAGGCTCAGGCATTCAATACAATGATAAGTATGGATCTTTTTCAGATGGCCTGGGCTTTCAACGATATAATTATATGGCTGGTCTTGCAGTAACTTATGATTTGTTCAATGGCATTCACCGGCGGGATAAATTGGCCATCGGCCGTTTCCAAACCCAGGCCAGCGACTATGCGTTAAGGCAGGAAAAATTGGACTTAAACAATGCGTCGTTGCAAGCGGACAACGCATTGCGAACAGCCGAAAATAATTTGCAGGAGTTACCTGTTCAATTACAATCTGCTACCGAGGTATACGGCCAAAAGATTGCGCAGTACAAAGCAGGAATTATTAACCTGATCGACCTCACCAATGCTTCTTTTGTTTTATATCGATCGCAAACGGATTATATAGAAACCCTGGGCAATTGGTATCTCGCGCGACTGGATAAAGCATCCGCTACAGGCAATCTTGATCAATTCATTCAATCAATAAAATAATTCTTATGGTTAGAGCAGCTTTAAAAAGACCGATCACTGTGCTCGTGTTATTTATCGGTCTTTTGTTGTTCTCGATCCTGGCAATAGAAACAATTCCCATCGATATATTTCCGCGTCTCAATCTTCCTACTATTTATGTAATTGAATCATACGGTGGCATGTCGCCGCAGCAAATGGAAGGTTTTTTCGCTACCAGAATGCAGGACCAGTTTTTATATGTTACCGGGATAAGAAACATTGAAAGCAAAAACATCCAGGGTTTGACATTAATCAAGCTTTCTTTTTTTGAAAATGCAGACAT
>DASXOT010000104.1:0-1618 GCA_036494065.1 Chitinophagaceae bacterium | reverse complement strand
TAAAAAGGTTCAGGGATAATGACTTCATCGCCCGCATCGAAACAAGTAAAAAAACCGAACATGATTGCCTCACTTCCCCCTGTTGTAATAATAATTTGCTCGAAGTTCACATCAATGCCGACGCGTTTGTAATAATTAACCAGTTTGCGCCGGTAGCTTTCGTTTCCGGCACTATGGCTATATTCCAAAACTTTAATGTCAGCTTTGCGCACCGCATCCAAAATAGAAGGCGGGGTTTCTATATCTGGCTGGCCGATATTTAAATGAAAAACCTTTACACCTTTTTTCTTTGCTGCTTCTGCAAATGGAACAAGTTTGCGAATGGGAGAGGGAGGCATAGCTTCGCCTCTTTTTGAAATTTCTAACATTCTCCAAAGATAATTCGATTCTTTTTACCAGTTAAGGTGTCGCCTTTCGCAGAAATTATTGCACAACCAAAACCTGGAAAGTTCCCGGAATCATCATCGGTCTTCCGTTGGGATTCGTTTTTGTTGCATCAAATTCAGCAGTCGGTAAAAATAACATTCCGTTTTTTTCATCGATTGTAATTGTGCGGGCCCCTCGTTTTGTGTTGTAGTTACCAAGTAAGGAGAATTTATCTGCACTATTTTCTTTTATTGCTGAAATATTTCCCTCACCGTTAGAAGTATAAACAATTTTATTTTTTGAATCAAAAGCCACGCCATCGCAGCCATCGCCAATTGTAATTTTATCGACAACAGTACCATTGTCCGCATTGAGAATGATCAACAGCTTCTCGCAACCTGCAAATAACCGCTTTGTTGTTTTGTCAAAACCCAGGCCCGTTGGACCTTCGCCCGGATTAAGTGGCCAACGACTCGTTACACTTCGCGTTTTGAGATCGACTGCCACGATTTCATTCTTGTCTTCAATATTAACAAATAGTTTCCCGCTACCGTCCGAAACGGCCGTTTCGGGCTTGCCACCTACATCAATACTGTCAACCGTCTTTTGTTGCTTAGGATCGATCAATGAAAGATTTTTACTCCTGCCATTGCAAGTGACGATCATTTTTGTAAAGGGCTCATACATGATGGCATCAGGGTTTTGACCGGTGGCGATTTGACCAAGCACTTCATTTGACCTGAGATCGAACACTGTTACACTATTTAATCTCCCATTGCTTGTGTACCCTTTGTTCAACTCATTGTCAAAAGCAATTCCGTGTACGCCCGTTGTATTGGGAATATAGCCGATGGAATCGCCGGTCTCTTCATTTAAAATATTTACCTGTGTTCCATGTGAGACATAAATTTTTCCGTTGTTCACAGCTATATAATCCCATCCGCCGGAACTAGCAATGTGAAAGGTCTTAACGATTTTGTATTCATGCTGAGAATAACAATAAAAACCAATTCCAAGAAGGGCTACCGCAATAGCAAAAGTTTTTCTTATCATAGAACTTAAATCTTTGAGGCACCAAGCTACCCTGAAATTCTGTTTTAATTCTGAGTTATGACCATGATAGAAGAAAAGTATGCAGGTCTTGTTTGTATTTATATTCTATTTGGATACCCGAGATATCACAAATTTGTTTAACGATCGAAAGGCCGAGCCCGTTATTTCCTTTTTCATCATTCCGATAAAATCGATGGAA
>DASXOT010000103.1:0-1622 GCA_036494065.1 Chitinophagaceae bacterium | reverse complement strand
CCAGTAATGTGTATGCGGCGCAACTTTACGGCCTTTCGGCCGTGGGTACAATGGCCCATTCGTTCATTGAGAGTTATGACAGCGAATTGGAGGCATTCCGACATTTTGCTAAATCCCGGCCTCATGATTGCATCTTCCTGGTCGATACTTATGACACACTCAATACTGGAATACCCAACGCAATTACTGTAGCCAGGGAAATGGAAAAGGCTGGTCACAAAGCTGCGGGCATCAGGCTTGACAGTGGTGACCTTGCATACCTGGCCAGGATCGCACGAAATATGTTGAACGAGGCCGGGTTAGACTACATGCAAATCGTTGTTTCAAACCAACTGGACGAATTTGTAATAAAGAGTTTGAAGGAACAGCAGGCACCGATTGATGTTTTTGGGGTGGGGACCAGACTTGCAACTGGACAGCCGGATGCAGCTTTAGACGGAGTATACAAATTGTCCATGGCGGCAGATAAACCCCGTCTTAAGATATCCGAATCATTGGAGAAAATTACGCTACCCGGTATTAAGCAGATAAGAAGAATTTTTGATAAAAATGGTATGTTTTATGGGGCGGATGCTATAGTACTCAGCGACGAAGAGCAACCTAATCGTATGGTTCATCCTTTCAATGCTGAGAAATTTCTTGATTTGAAAAATTTGCCGCAGCAGCCGCTGTTGCAAAAACTGATGAGCGGGGGAAAAAGATTATCTACAACCAGGTCCTTGCAGGATATTGCCGGCTATGTGCAGGATCGTCTCGCTCTTTTACCGCGTGAATATAAACGA
This sequence comes from Chitinophagaceae bacterium, assembly GCA_036494065.1. GTDB lineage: Bacteria > Bacteroidota > Bacteroidia > Chitinophagales > Chitinophagaceae > VBAU01. The sequence goes on along the minus strand of DASXOT010000103.1, from coordinate 840 downwards.
TTCGATAACCCGCATATTTATAAAGTGGGAATTAGCAGGGAACTAATGAATTTAAGAGACAGACTAAGGCATGAACATCAAAGGTTGGAAGAATGAAAGCGCTTTTGCTTATCGACATACAAAATGACTTTTTGCCGGGTGGGGCCCTGCCTGTACCAAATGGAGATAAGATCATTCCTGTGGTCAATAAACTCCAAGATAGCTTTGAGCTTGTTGTTGCCACCCAGGACTGGCATCCTAAAAATCACAAAAGTTTTGCATCAAATCATGAAGGCAAAAAGCCATTTGAGATTGTCAAACTCGATGGCCTGGAACAAACGCTTTGGCCTGACCATTGCGTACAGGGAGCGCCGGGGGCAGAGTTTTCCCGAAATTTGAATACAAATAGGGTTGAAGTTATTTTCAGAAAAGGCACCGAACCCGGGATAGATAGCTATAGCGGATTTTATGATAACGGTCACAGAAAATCGACTGGACTGGCCGGCTATCTTAGGGAGCGTAAGGTCACCGAAGTTTACGTGACCGGATTGGCTGGAGATATTTGCGTTTATTTTACGGCTATGGATAGCTTGAAAGAAAACTTTAAAACATACATCGTTGAAGAAGCGATACGATCCCTGGATGATCGCAATTTTCAATTGTTAAGCGGGCAATTCGTTGCAGATGGCGGTCGATTGATACGATCCGCTCGTGAAATATCCTATTAGATTTGCATGGCGGTCTTAAAATGTGGGTCAAAAAAATATAAAGAAAAGCTTAGCGTAAAATATTTACTTTCGAAAACCAAAAACTCAACAAGTTTTTTTATGGTTTATGACCATGAAGAAAATAAACTTTTAA
>DASXOT010000102.1:0-4610 GCA_036494065.1 Chitinophagaceae bacterium | reverse complement strand
GGCAACTAATTTTCCATCGATGTACGTTTGAATCACTTCAAATGTTGTCAAATCCTTCACCACGATAAAATCAGCAGCATTGCCTTCCTTTAATAACCCTACTCTCAATTTATAATGATAAACCGGGTTTACACATGCGGCCTGCAAAATTTTAAAAAGCTCAATATCTTTTGCAACGGCCCTTGCGCAAAGCCGGTTGATATGACCTTCCACCAAACTGTCGGGATGTTTGTCATCGCTGCAAAACATCATTTGATTGGGATAGTCGTTCAATAAATCGATTAATGCGTCGAAATTTTTTGCTGCGCTTCCCTCCCGGATAATGATCTTCATTCCGTTTTGCAATTTATCCAGGGCTTCTTCTTTCGTAAAACATTCATGATCTGTAGTAATACCGGCGGCGATGTATTTTTTTGCATCATCGCCTCTCAATCCGGGGGCGTGCCCGTCAACGGGTTTTAGCAGTAGATGGGCCGCTTCAATTTTTTTCATTACCTCTTTGTCTTCATTTAATACGCCCGGAAAATTCATCATTTCGCTGAGGTAATAAATATCATTCTCCTCCAGCAATTGTTTTACATCCTTAGCATCGAGGACAGCGCCGGCTGTTTCAAACTTCGTGGCCGGCACGCAACTAGGCGCTCCAAAATGAAATTTGAAAGGAACGGCATTGCCATTATCAATCATGAATTTCACTCCTTCCATTCCGCATACATTAGCAATTTCATGTGGATCGCTAACTGTGGCGACGGTGCCGTGGACAACCGCCAGCCTGGCAAATTCGGAAGGCACAAGCATTGAACTTTCAATATGCACATGCGCATCGATAAAACCCGGAAGAATGTAGCCGGAGATTACTGTTGTAGAGCCAGGGATTTCTTTGATCGATTTTATTTTTCCATTCTCTACCACCATCTCAGCAGGATAAATTTTTTTTGAATGGACATCTACCAAATTACCTGTTACCAAAAACGAAACCATTTGATTCATTTCTTCAAATTTTAAAATACAAACTAAGTTCTTTTCCTTTATTTATTTTTTGTTCATGCTTTAATTTGAAAATCTGGCTTGAACTAATCACAGTAGCCCATTCGGTTACGTTGGCATTGAGTATGAAAAATATCATCGTAGTTCCCTCCGCCATCACAGAACCGATCATTGCACTATCAATATGTTCGTAGCGGTAGAGAACATTTTGTTTTCAGAATTAAAGCCATGACGTGTGCTGATCGTTTTTATGTTTGGATAAATTCATGGAATGGGTTTCGCAAGTGCATTGAACGAGATTGGGTTGCCACCCGGAAAATTTTATACTTCCATTATCGCATTTAATGGAGGAGTGGAGTTGGGACAGATCCTGATCATTGTAACCATATTTTCATCCATCGTTGCCTTGTGGGGGGAAAAAACCCTGGTATCGCCAACGCGTCGTTTATCCAGTGTCCGCCCTTATTGCAGCTATCGCCGCTTATTGGACGGTGACACGGTTGTTTTTTCAATGAGGAAATGGAATGGAGGGGGTGGAGAAAATAACAATGAAGGGTGATGAGTTTAAAAATGGTAAAAATCACAAAAGTTGCAGTGAAGATTGCCGCTCAAGTTTGAAATTTCATGGACTGGTAACTGCATTTTAATTTCTAAAATGTAGCTAAAATTAGCCTGAAGACCTATGTTGATGAGCTCGCCTCTGAATTGCCAAAAAACAAAGAGTCACAGGTGAAGGGGGTGAACAAATAAGAACAATTCATAACACTTGCGGGTTTGCGCGGTGAATTTTATCTCAGTATGAGCAATGATTTAATTTCCGGGATACATTCAATAACACAGTTTACATTTGCTTCGCCTTTAAATAAAAGATCAATGATCTTGAATTTTTAGCAGTTATTTTTTTAATTTGTTGTTCCTTAGTTACGAAACCATGAACTGTATCATTGTCGATGATAATCCGATGGCTCGCATGGCGATGAGGAAATTGGTAGAGCATGTGAAAGATTTATCGCTTGTTGCCGAATGCGAGAATGCTATAGATGCTTACAATTTCGTTAGAAAAAATCACGTCGACCTTTTGTTGCTCGATATTGAAATGCCCGGGATGACCGGTCTTGAACTCACCAAGAACCTTGGCATCAAAAGCCCCTTTATCATTTTTACCACCTCCAAAACAGACTACGCTGTTGACGCATTTGAACTGAACGTTGTCGATTACCTCGTGAAACCGATTGAACCTGCGCGCTTCCTCAGGGCCATGGACCGGGTCAAAGAGGCTATCGAAAGCAATAAAGAACAGGTAGAAGTAAAGGACAAGGAATTTGTCTTTATAAAGGACAATGGAGTCCTGAAAAAAGTAGGAGCCGATGAGATTCTTTACCTGGAAGCCATGGGTGATTATGTGAAGATATTTACCTCCCAACGATTTCATATTGTGCATGCTACTCTTAAATCAATCGAAGAAAAATTGCCTTCTCAAAAATTCATGCGGGTGCATCGTAGTTACATTGTCGCTCTAAATAAGATCGACTTTATTGAAGAAGGGGTTATAAATATCAAAGGCACAGCGATTCCCGTTGCAGACGCCTATAAAAATAGCCTCACCAGTCGACTTAACCTGCTATAAGAGCCGCCGATGATTTTGAGGTTTTCGACGACGGAAACCTAAAGACCGACTAATTTCCCTTTTTTTATGTCTAATGGCCAATATATTTGGTTAGGACCTATTTTACGGGCTGGCTAAGGGCAGGTGATATTTATGAAGATGAAATACATTTTTATATTCTTATTATGTATTTTGGCCTTAGCCGCCAGCGAATATCTCTTCTTAACGGAACTCAATACCCACCAACGCCTGTTTATTCTTTTCCCTGCTCTTTTTGTGTCCATCGTTTCTATCGTCACCATTTTTTTATTTTATCGCCACCTCCGCAAGGAGTTTTAGTATCCTAAATCATAATTTTTGTAATTTACATTGAATCAATTCTTTCTGCTCATGTTAAGAAAGCGGTTCAAATACTTTATCCTAATCATTTTTCTTGTCAGCATTATTATTATAGTTTTCTTTCAATACAATTCGGGAAAGAGCATTAAAAATCTCATTGCTGATAATGAAAGTTTGCAGAACGAGTTTCAAATAAAAACAAAGTTGCAAAAACTGCAGACCGACATCATTTTTTCTGAAAGTTCCCTGAGAGATCTAATAACCAACAATGATGACGCTCACGTACAGGAGCTGAATAAAAACTATGATAACATTAAAAATGAACTTTCTGAAATCGACAAAACGATAAGACCTACCTCCGGCTCGGCAATCCTTGATGAACTTCAATTTTTAGCGCACGAAAAAATCGAGAATAGCCACCAGGTAATTAGTACGCTTAACTCACAAGGGAAAGATTCGGCACTGGGTTTCATCAGAACACTTCGCGGGAGAATTATCCGTGATAGCATTATCCAGGCCATTGCGGATATAGGAGACCGCCGGCAAATTGCTCTTAGTCAAATCTCAGCTTCCGTAAGTACAAACGGGTCCAAAGCAAAAAGCTGGGGAATCATTTTGGCCATCATTGCCTGTCTTGCATCTATCGTGGCCTTTTGGTATCTTATCGACCAGGGTCAGCGGCAACAGAAATTAATTGAAACGTTAGATGCATCGGAAAAGAAATTAAAACTGGCTTCGAAGATTCAGGAACAATTTGTGGCGAACATGAGTCATGAGATCAGGACTCCAATGAATGCGATTCTCGGATTTACGGGTTTGCTGCAAAAGACCCATCTTGAAAAAGGGCAGCAGGAATATGTAAGGTCAATTCGATCTTCTTCCGAAAACCTGTTGACTATTATAAACGATATACTTGATTTGTCACGAATCGAATCAGGGATGATGCATATCGAAAAACTTCCGTTCAATTTAAGACAGCTATTGGATTCTTTAGTGACCATGTTGAGTGTGAAGGCAAAAAATTTAAATCTCTATTTACATACTGAAATTGACGGATCTGTACCCGAATTATTACAAGGTGATGCAATCAGGTTAACCCAGATATTGATCAATCTCATCAGTAACGCATTAAAATTTACACATGAAGGCGGCGTAAAAGTAAAGGTTGAAACTGTTGGCAAAAAAGATGAGATAGTGCGCGTTCGTTTTACTATTTCAGATACAGGAATCGGGATCGCTGCTGAAAAACAGAAAACGATCTTTGAACGTTTCCACCAGGCCCAGCCGGAGACAACAAGGAGATATGGAGGTACAGGTCTGGGGTTATCGATTGTGAAGCAGTTGGTGGAGATACAAAATGGCAGCATTTCTGTTGAAAGTGAGCCTGGCAAAGGCTCAATATTTATTGTAGTACTTCCGTATCAAATTGCGAATGAAGCGGAAACTGCAACTCTTAGCCCATCCGGGTTGATAGCAGAACCACTTCTCAGAAAGATTAAAATACTGGTGGCAGAGGACAACCCGATGAATCAAAAACTCATGCAGCATTTACTCAACCAATGGGAAATTGGTTTTGACCTAGTGTCAAATGGGGCTGAAGCGGTTGAAACATTAAAAATAAAGAGAGTCGAATACGACATGGTATTGATGGATATACAGATGCCGGAGATGGATGGCT
>DASXOT010000101.1:0-1957 GCA_036494065.1 Chitinophagaceae bacterium | reverse complement strand
ATTCGCTCGTCATGATGATACAGTATATATCGATGAGTTAAATACTCATACGCTTAAGACCATCATACACCAGATGGAGCAACCGAAAATACATGTGGGTATATTTGTCCACGAAAATCTTATCGAATTAAATACAGCATTTCAAAAAAGATTTACCCTTATACAGGCGGCAGGTGGCCTGGTCAAAAATTCAGAAAGCAAAGTGCTCATGATCTTCAGGCGCGGAAAATGGGATCTGCCAAAAGGTAAGCTTGATAAAAACGAAAAGCTGGAGGATTGTGCATTACGCGAAGTAGAGGAAGAAACAGGGCTGAAAAATATAATATTAAACCGGCCCGTCACAACCACCTATCACACCTATCACGAAGGAACGAAGCATGTTCTTAAAGAAAGTCATTGGTATGCCATGACTGTATCAGGTTTACAAACTTTGACGCCACAAACTGAAGAAGATATATTCGACATACGATGGGTTGAACAAGACGACATCCATTCCTATTTACCACAAGCATTCCCGCTCATCAAAGACATCATGGAGTCCGCAAAACAAACAGGTTTTATTTCCTTTTAAGAATAGCAACTGTCAATCGACTTACACAAATGAGCTTGTCCTTTTCATCATAGATCCTGATGTCCCAAACATGAGTAGTGCTTCCCAAATGCAAAGGCTTGCCTACGCCGGTTACAAAACCCTCTCTTGCTCCGCGTACGTGATTCGCGTTGATCTCAAGACCTACACAGTAAAATGCCGAGTGATCAATCACCATCGCGGATGCCACACTACCGATGGTTTCCGCGAGTGCACAGGAGGCGCCTCCGTGCAGCAATCCGTACGGTTGCTTTGTTCTGCGATCAACTGGCATTTTTGCTTTAAGGTAATCCGGTCCCAATTCCGTCCATTCAATACCCAAATGTTCACCCATGGTGTCGGGTCCAAGTGGCTTCAGTTTTTCAATGGATAATTCTTTGTCGAACCAGATCATGATTTGAAGATTTTATGAAAGAACAGGGGGTTTGATTACAATCCGATATTTACAAACAGTAAAGTACGTGCTTATGTTTTGATTTAAATAACGATGAAAAAAGCTATTCGCAGTGAAGCCAATTGTTGTGACATCGTGATAAAAATTGCCACGGAAGCACGGAAGCCCACGAAGAGTACACTGGGTTTTTGAAAGTGATATGTAATTATAAATCATTGTATATATAGAAATCACGGCTATATTTTATTATCCTTTCACGGAGTATATACGCGTTATATATAATATTCAAAGGAGCCCTGGCCACTTAGCGTAGTGCACGTGCAACCTGATGATTCTTTTAATTTTTTAAAGAATTTGAAACGACTTCCGGCAAAAAATGACTGGCATCGCCGCCATTGCGAATAATATCCCGCACAATTGTAGAAGCAACCGAAGTATATTTAGGCTCACCTGTTAAGAAAATTGTCTCAATGCTGGTATCCAGTGTTCGATTAGCATCCGCAATAGTCTTTTCATATTCAAAATCACTCACGTACCGAATCCCTCTTAAAATAAATGAAGCGTTTACCTGTTTGCAAAAATTGACAGTTAGTCCTTCATAAATCGCACCCTCCACGCGTTTTTCATTTTTATAGATTTCCTGGATCCATTTGAGTCGCTGCTCAGGGGAAAACATGGGCGCCTTTGTTGTATTTTTTCCTATGCCGACAATTATCTTATCGAACAACGGAATTGCCCGGTTAATAATATCGACATGCCCCAAAGTCAGCGGGTCAAAGGTGCCCGGGAATAAACAAATACGTTGCATGTATTTCAGATTTAAAAACTAATAATGGTAATTTTCAATTATTTGCCGGTTCTCTTTCCGCAAGTAAAAACAGCACCGCCATTCTAACCGCCACTCCATTTTCCACTTGCTGCAAAATAATTGACTGGCCACTATCGGCCACATCACTATCAATTTCAACTCCGCG
>DASXOT010000100.1:0-4190 GCA_036494065.1 Chitinophagaceae bacterium | reverse complement strand
TTAATTTGGACGGAAGCTATCTTCTTAGTATAAAAAAACATATCAATTACCTGGATACCATCAGCATCCCGAGCAGTATTTATCCTTTTTTGAAAGATACTTCAGTAACTATCCGAACATTGGGCGTCTGGTCTTTCCTTATTGGCAGACAATCCGCCATTGCCATGATCAAAAGGAATGATAAAGGGAATTTTATCGACGCTTTGTTCGCCTCACCTTCATTTAATGACACAGACGCCGCCTATATTGCGCCATGCTATAAGAACAATAATTTCTCTCTTAATACTGATGATGGCCACTTTTACATATCATTCAGAGGCAAACAAACTATCGATGAATTCACGAAAGGCATTCCTATTTGCAAAGACCTGACTGCTGCGTTAGGAATCAAAAGCAGTGGGTTTCTATTCTTTTTATTGACTCTTGGGATCCTTGCGGCATTGTCTTTATGGTTCTTCACCCAAAAAAAAATCATTCGTGTCACTATTGCAAAAAAAATAACCCCATCCGTCATCATCGGTTTAGGGATTATTGGAATCGCCGTGGCGATTTATGCGGTGATTTTTGGAAGCGAAAACTGGTATTTGCGCCAGTATGGAGTAATGTCGCCGTTGCTAAATCTTTCCTTTAAAGATCGCGTATTGTGGTATGTGCGGCTAATGTTTGATCCTGTTACGGAAACTTTCCCTGCGAGTGATATTGGCAAGGTATTGATGTCCGTAACCCATCATATTTGGGTAGTATTTACAGTTGGGATTTTGCTTTTTCACCAATCATTCAAATCAAAAAACAGAAAAAAAATGGAAGGCACCGCAATTGTTCAATTTAAAAATCATTATGTATTCTGCGGGTGGAATACAAAATCATCCGAGCTGATCCAATTACTTATTAAAGGCTCATTGGATGAAAAGCATGACGAGAAGCTAAATAATAAAATAGTAGTAATCTCGCCCGGAATGAAAAAGATAGTCCATAGCGATCAAAAATTGAAGGAATATTATCAATGCAACAGTCTTTGGTATGTAGAAGGTGATGCGAAGGACAGTGCAACTCTTGCAAAAGCCAATATTTCGATGGCCAGCTCAATTATTTTTCTCGCAGAAAATTCCTCTAAGGAGTCTGATGAAAGTACAATCATGAGAGCCTTTGTAGTCAATAACCATCTAAAAAAATCGATAGATCAAATCCCTTACAGGATCGCAGAGCTAAATGAGGCGGAACATGCTGAAAATCTAAAAGACCTGGGTGTAAATGAGGTGGTATGCCAGAATACGATTATGAACAGTCTTATTCTGCATTCTTCACTTAATCCGGGTCTATTTCAAGTCATTGAAGATCTTTTGACCTTCAACGACAACAATGAATTTTATACTATGAATTTGAAGGAGGATAAGTTTGAACAATTCCGAATTAAAAATTTCGATGAACTGCTGCGTGATCTGAGAAATTATAACATCCAGTTAATTGCAATCTTAAAAGGCGGTTCAACAAAGGATTTTATTTTAAATCCCAAAAACGACATGGTTTACAAAACGACAAGCCACGACAAGTTATTGGTTGTCGCCCTGGACAAGTCTTCCCTCGATATTGAAATTGATAAACCATTACCGCACAAAGCAAAGACGCTTGCAGAGTTAGAAGAAGCCGTAAGCTGATTGTCTGGAAATAATTAAGCAATAAAATATCAAAGGTGCGGTTTCTGACTATCCCTGGTATTGGAATAGTGAATGGCAATACCGAATTCAGAACTTTGAATTTCTTATTTATAATTATAATGCCTGGAACAGACTTGTATAATTTATTTGTATTTGGGAGTGTACAATGTATTGTCCGGAACTTCAACTTCGGGTTTGCCGGTATATCTTCTTTCATACAATTTATAACAGCCGCCCAGCACCATCGCTAAAATACAAGCTACCTGGAGATAGAAAAGAAACGCAGAAGATGACACCCAATTGTGCGTAAAGTCACGGTCTTGAACTTTCTGGAGCTCTTCCTGGTATTCCTGTTGGGGGTCATTGTGTTGATCCATACGATGATTTGACTGCAAAAATAAGGGTTCAATGAAAATTTGAAAAACCATTTTTAATTAAATCACTAAAATGTTTTTTCTTTTTTACATAATAAGCCCAAACAAGGTTGTGCCTATACAATCCAAACAGCTTATTCGTTTTCTGCCGTGGAAATACACTCTTATGCTGCTTGAGCAACATCCATTTCAAAAAACCAAGATGAGCCTTCAATATAGCAAGGAAATAACCCCCATCTCCTATAAATAATCCTTTAAAGGCCGATATTTCATCAAGAAAAATCCTGAATGGGATCTTCCACCATTTTTGGGACCAGGGCAGGTTCTTCGCCAGCATGATCTGGTTGTTCCGAAAATTCAGGTAGGTTTTTTTTGTATTCCCACGAGGTAAAGTACCGCCACCGATGTGGTATACGATCGACTCAGGGCAACTGCTTATTTGATAGCCGGCCAATTGAATTCGCCAGCAAAGGTCGATTTCTTCCTGGTGTGCAAAGAAATATTCGTCAAAGCCTTTCACTTCATGAAATAACTGTGAGCGTATCAACATTGCGGCACCGCTTGCCCAAAAGATCGGGGACACATCGTTATATTGTCCATGATCGGTTTCGCATTCATCGAAAACTCTTCCCTTCGCAAAAGGATAGCCATATTTATCTATCCACCCGCCTGCAGCTCCCGCATATTCAAACAAGCTCTTATTGTGATACGATAATATCTTGGGCTGGCAAGCCGCAAGGTTTTTGTTTGTCTCCAACAAATTTACCATCGGCTGTAACCAACCGGCTGTGACTTCCACATCCGAGTTTAAAATGAGATAATACTCCGCATTTACCTGTGACAAAGCCTCATTATAGCCTCTGGCAAACCCATAATTGGCAGGAAGGCGGATGACCCTGACTGATGAATAATTTTTCTCAAGAAAGGAGATCGAATCATCTGCCGAGTTATTATCCGCAACAATGATCTGATAGTTGGAATAAAGCGTAGCTGATACCGATGGCAAAAACTGTTCAAGATACTTTCTTCCATTCCAGTTTAAAATAACAATCGCAACTTTTGGCTGTGGATTCAAAAGAATTGTTTTCAAAGTAAAATAAGTAAAAAATGATAATCCATGGCAAAAGAGACGTGAGCCGGCAGTCAGCAGTCACTGAGTTCGGAGTTCAGGAGTTACCTTGGACTATCGACTATGTACCACTGAGGACTGACGACTGCATAATAGTTTTTTCGATTTTGAGACTTGTTATTTGTATTTTTCAACCATGTATCGGCAGTTTTTCAGTTGGCGTATTCTTCTTGCTTTTGTTGCGATCTTTATTGTAACAGGCACAATATTCTATTCACAATACCTGGCTAATAAAATTGCAAAAGAAGAAAAGCAAAAGGTGCAGGAATGGGTGGAAGCCAGTACTTCCATACTCAATCCCAATAGCTCAGCTGATACAAGGCTTGCGCTGAAAATAATCCAGGACAATAGTGATATTCCTATTATCTGGACCGATGAAAAGGACAGCATTATCGATCACAGGAACCTCGACTCGCTAAAGGTGATTTCAAAAAAAAATTACGTAAAGGAAAAACTCAAAACACTAAAAGAAATCAATGATCCCATTATCTGGAAAGATCCTCTTGATTCATCCAGGATCAATAAGTATTACTATGGTCATACTAGTTTGTTGAATGAAGTACAGTACTATCCTTTGGTTCAGCTGCTTATAGTCAGCCTGTTTATTATCGTCACTATACTGGCATTGAGAAGTCGATACAGGTCGGTTCAAAACCAGGTTTGGGCAGGCATGGCAAAAGAGACCGCACACCAGTTAGGCACACCCGTTTCTTCACTGGAAGGCTGGGTAGAGATGTTGAAACAAATAGTTGGGAATGAGAAAATCGTTCCGGAATTGGAGAAAGATGTGGACCGGTTACGGCTTGTCTCAGATCGTTTTGGAAAGATTGGAAGCAAGCCGCAACTTGAAGAGAGTGATATCATCACCCAGGTTAGCAGCATGGTAGAATATATCCGTAAAAGAGCGGGCGAGAAAGTTCAATTTATTATCAATACTCACGATGAGAAAGAAATTAAGGCAAAAATTTCCGAGCCTCTTTTTGACTGGGTTATTGAAAACCTTCTGAAAAATGCGCTGGATGCCATGGAAGG
>DASXOT010000099.1:0-1627 GCA_036494065.1 Chitinophagaceae bacterium | reverse complement strand
AGAGCTGTGCTAAGCGATAAAACATACAATTAATTCATGGCATTCAACTGGCAAACATTTAAAACACGAACACTGACCGCCATCATTTTTGTGATAGTTATGCTGACCGGGCTTCTCATCAACCAGTGGACCTTTTTTATTCTTTTCTCCATTATTCATTTTGGGTGCTGGTGGGAATATCTAAAGTTGAATGAAAAAATTCATGGCACAATACTTAATAAATATGCAAAGTTGGGGTTGATGCTGTTAGGTTATGGTTTAATGATCCAGGGTTGTACAGATTACCAAATCGCCGGTTATGGATTAAAGGAAAATTTTTCGCTGCCAATTTCAATTGCCGGGTTTGTCCTGATGATCGTTGGGCTTTTTCAAAGCAGCATCACTCCGAGACAGTTTGTAAGCAGTTTTTTAGGAGTGCCATACATATCATTGAGTTTGGGGTTGATGATGGCACTTTATGGAAACGTCATCATTCATTTCCATGACAAAGTTCTGGTCATTAGCAACGCGTCCTATTTTTATGCCGCAGCAATTATTGCTTCTCTTTGGATCAATGATACGATGGCCTATATAATCGGTTCGTTAATTGGCAGAACACCCATGTCAAGAATTTCTCCAAAGAAAACATGGGAAGGCACATTGGGAGGAATTGCTTGTTGCGTTGGCGTAATTTTTCTGTTATCATGGTATCTTTTTCATTTCGGAGTTCCGAGTTTAGGATTAATGGCACTCGCGGCCGTCACATCCATTGCCGGAACTCTTGGTGACCTCCTGGAATCCAAACTCAAGCGAATGGCAGATGTTAAGGACAGCGGCCACATCATGCCGGGACACGGTGGATTTTTAGATAGATTTGATTCCTTACTTTTAGCAACACCTTTTGTTTGGCTATATATTTATTTATTCATGCGATAAACCTTCCCGGAAAGGAATTATCATAATGAACATGGTAAAACGGATACTGTCTTTTCTGTTTTTTATTTTACCGTTTTTGTGCTGTGCACAGAAGAATATTTTGCCTCAAAAATTGGCGTTAAGCATTACTCCATCCGTCATTCCTTTGCCCGGCGAGCAACCATTCGGCATTCAGCCTGGCATTCTTTATCAATTCAACTCGCGTTTTTCAATTTTCACTGGTGTCACATTTCATACCGGCAAAAAGAATGATCCTGACTCCTCTTATTTCAATAAAACATATTTTAGAATAACACCGGAACTGCGATATTTTCTTTCCGGTAGTCACAGTGGTTATAGAAGCTATCTTGGCCTGCAATTTTCATATTCTACCAGGAATTTTATGTCGGGCTATGGTTTTTATTATAACCACCTACCTGGTGATAGCGTCGTTTATTATGATGAAGCGAAAGTGAAAAGCCCGATCCTGACAACTTCGATTGAATTAGGTTGTCTTATCTCTTTGACAAGATCTTTTATGGTGGATTGCTCTGCCGGTCTCGGTATTCGATTGATCCAGACTAGTTACGATGAAGTCATTAACCCGCAGCCTTCTCCGAAAATGCAGGAAATTGGAGGGTTTAGGCCTTTTAAGTCTCCATCCTATTACTATGAAGGGTCCATTCAACGCTTTCATCTTAGCTGGGGCCTACGGTTTGTCTATGTGCTGCAC
>DASXOT010000098.1:0-2727 GCA_036494065.1 Chitinophagaceae bacterium | reverse complement strand
GCCTGTATCAGCGATTCGTTCTTCACCGTACTTTAATTGCAATCCACTGAATCCCTGATTTACATCGCCTATCTGGCCTACGTCCTCTCCAAACGCCAGCAGTTTTGGGTCGTTCGCAAAGGCTTCATCAAAATATTTATTCAATACTTCGAAACCATTCATAACCGAAGAATCTTCGTCAAATGCCGGTTTTACTTCTTTTACATTTAATGCGCTCTTCGGGCCCTCATTATATAAATGGGAATTGTAAAGCTGTTCATTTGTATGCAAAAGCTCGTTGTAAAAATCTTTTGTCCAGTAAGCAGCCTCATGATCACCAACAAGATCGAGCGCGGCATTTAGAGTCGTAAGCACATCACGCCGTTGCGGCTCATGATTGGAGACAAGTTCGGAGGATAGTTTTATCAGCAAGGAAGCCTGTTGCGGAAGGCTTTTTGCGAGATTGTTTACGAGGTCTGCAGTTTGTGCAACTTGTTTTCTGATCGGTCCCAAATATTTTTCCCAGGCTTTCAGTCTGCTCTCACGAACGAAAACTTTTGCGTTTTGTTCGATCTCTTTTAATTCATCATCATCGGCCAACGTATTTTCAAGTATCCACTCACGCATTTTTTTTATGCCATCCCATTCTCTCTCCCACTCTAAGCGCTCCGAAGGTTTATAGCGTTCATGGCTGCCCGAGGTTGAGTGACCCTGCGGCTGCGTCATTTCTTCGATATGAAAAAGTACGGGTACATGAGTATTTCGTGTAAGACTAATACCGGCTTCAAAGACTTCGCACATGCCTGCGTAATCCCAACCTTTCACTGTATAAATGTGAATCCCATTAGAGTCCTGTTTTTTCTCCATCCCTCTCAATGCTTCCGAGATAGAGCCATTTGCCGTTTGATATTTTGTGGGAACAGAAATACCGTAGCCATCATCCCAAACAAACACAGCCATCGGCACTTGTAAAACAGCCGCCGCATTCATTGTCTCCCAGAAATGTCCTTCAGAAGTTGAGGCATCACCAATTGTAACAAAACAAACTTCGTTGCCATTGTCCGAAAGATCATTGAACTGCTTTAATTCATTGACCGAGCGAAATAGTTTGGAAGCGAGCGCAAGTCCAAGGGCACGTGGCATTTGGCCGGCCGTGGGTGCTATATCAGCGGAAATGTTTTTACGATTGGCAAGATCGAGCCAATTACCGTCTTTATCAACAAATGGAGTAGCGAAATGAGAGTTCATTTGGCGACCCGCACTAAATGGATCATTGTTGACATCCGGGTCGGCAAATAGTTGGGAGAAAAATTGTTCTACAGTTGCCAGTCCAATGGCAAACATGAATGTCTGGTCGCGATAATACCCGCTGCGGAAGTCACCAGCCTTAAAGAATTTTGCCATGGCCACCTGGGCCAACTCTTTTCCATCTCCAAAAATGCCAAACTTGGCCTTCCCGGTTAATACCTCTTTGCGGGCGGCGAGACTAGTCTCCCTGCTGATACAGGCGACCTTATAATCGCCTAGTACCTCCTCGCGGAACCTGTCGAACGACAGTTTTCCATCGATGGCGGCAGCAGAGGTTAAATTCTCCATAAAGACAAAAATAGGAATATTAAATCCTGTTAAAAAATACTGAATTTGCGTGCATCCTTTCTATGAAGTCTGGCATCTTTGATATAATTTTGAACGCCCGATTATCGGTTTAATACTATACTCATGAAACAATTAGCGGCCTTACTTCTTTTTATTTCTATCGGTGGGGCAGCGATGGCCCAAACTGATACTACCAAAAAGGATGCCCTGCTAATTAAAGAAATGGAACATGATTTTGGCAAAATTCCTCAGGGAAAACCGGTATTTTATTTTTTTGAAATCGAAAATACGGGTTCAACACCTCTCAAATTAGATAACGTCCAGGCTAGTTGCGGATGTACAACCCCGGAATGGAAGCATGAACCTATCCCGGCTGGTGCTACAGATAAAATTAAAGTTGGATATAATGCAGCAGCCGAAGGCAGTTTCGAAAAATATATTACTATTACCTATAACGGCAATCAAAAACAAATCAAAATCAAAGGCACTGTTTGGAAAGCCCCCGTTGGCTCCGCCCCTACCAATGCCTCTGTACAAATTTTAAAACAACAAAATCAGTAAAAAATGAAAAGAATTCTTTTAGCATTCACAGCTCTCTTTTTGGGTGTTGCAGTAATGGCACAACAAAAGCCTGACGACGTAATGAAAATAAATACCGATAAATATGATTTCGGTAAAATAAAACAAGGCGTGCCTGTTGCAACTTTTTTTGAAATAAAAAACACCAGTGACAAAGCACTCGTGGTTGAAAATACCTGGGGTTCCTGCGGTTGCACTACTCCTGAAAAAATTGAAAAACCTATTCAACCAGGTGAAACTACAAATCTGAAAGTAAATTACAATGCAGCAGCGTTAGGACATTTTGACAAAACTGTTTCAATTAAATTGGCCGGGATCAATGATCCGAAAGTAGTGTCGATCACCGGTGAAGTTCTTGGCGCGACTGAGTACGATACTTATCAAAAGACTCAACCAAAAGACAAGTCAAAGAGCTGATAGCTTATCTCTTTATACCTAACCCTTTCATGAATCGAAAGGGTTTTTTTATTTTGTTGATCATCCCAACTCCTGGGATGAATATATACATGACAAAAATCAATTCGAACGCGGGAACAGCTTCTTGATGCATGGCGCATAAATAGTCAAATGAAC
>DASXOT010000097.1:0-1537 GCA_036494065.1 Chitinophagaceae bacterium | reverse complement strand
TAGCTTGCACGGAATCTGCAACTAATTCAAAATGGTTAATGCGAAGAATAAGATAATTTTTCTCGTAATTAATGACGGGAAAAGAACAAAACGAAAGTTGCATAAATACCTTGCTCGATTCGGCTCTGTATCTCTAAGCGCCTTATCTGTTGGCCGGATTTTTCCATGCCTTAGCGAGCCTTTCAATAGTGCCTTTTATACGCTCGATTCTGGTTTCTTCCCGCTTGGCCGTGACAATCCATTCGATATACTCTTTTTTATTTGTGAATGATAATGTGTTGAAAAATTTATGTTGTTGTTTATTCTTTTTAAAAACTGCGGCCAGGTCATCGGGTAATTTAATCGCTTTGGTTTTAGGATCGACATAGTCAAACACCGGTCGATCTTTTGGTTTACTTTCTCTTTTTTTATCAGTTTCAGTTTTTAATCTTGACCCGAAGGTCGACCAGGTATCGTCAAAAGAGATCAGGCTTATCCAGTTGAGCTCATCATGCTCTAACAAAGTTTCCCATCCTTTGTCGCGGGTCAGGTCAGTCTGGATTTTCGATGACCCTTTGGGATAGTAAATCCAAAGAACGACCCCTGGTTTCAGTAATTTAAGTACTTGAGAAAGTTCTTTTTCCACCTGGGCTTTATTGAAAACAAACCAATGAATCTGGTCGTAATTTTTTGCATCAGAGGAGATTTTCACGGCTGCTGGCAGCGGTCCAATATTTTTTTTGAATTCGACCGGTGCATTCACGGTTAGCAGAACAAAACCTTCGGATACCTTTAATTTTTGAGCAGTAGAATTGGCCATAAGAACAATTTCTGCTAAAGATAATATTTATGGCTACATGCTGTTTCTTGAATCTTGCTAAGTGAATTGTGAAATTCAATTTTCCAATTTAAAACTTCCAACATTCCAAATTTTCCTATCGTCCTACTGCGTCGATTATCATCTGAACAACTCCTGCCAGAAGAGGCGTTGATATGGTAATCAGTTCCTTGAACCTGTTCATAAGATCTTTTGAAAAGAATTTGCCGTCGTCGGCAGATTGAGGATTCTCTGCATATTTAACATTCAATTGCGAAAAAGTAAGTCTTAGCGGAAGATAAAAAAGTAAGATCAATAAAGAATAAAGACCGCCAAAAAGGTATACCGTATCATAATTAACCAGGTTCTTGCCGAAGGAACTATAATACAATTTTGCAAAATCCATGTTGTTAACGGCACTAAAGAGCACACCCGTTACTAACACAACACCTGCCAGGCTGAAGGCGGTTGTTATAAAATATTTCTGAAAATAAGATGACGCTATTTGACAAATATCATCAATGGCGTCGGATTCTTCCTTCGTGACCTCCCCGGAATTTTTTGCCCGAAGCAGCGTTAACTCTTTTAGTACATCGCCCATGATTAAGTAACCTCCAAAAAACAGTGACGCAACGATCAATCCGCAGAAAAATAAAAAGTAAAATTTGGACATGTAACCATTGATAAATAAATTTTCTGGTACGATGCCCCTTTTATCATAAACGGTGAGTTTACCAATAA
>DASXOT010000096.1:0-1637 GCA_036494065.1 Chitinophagaceae bacterium | reverse complement strand
ATCGAACGTTACCGCTACAACTGAATTATCAACCAATTCCGGAAACATAAGTGTTGCTACTGACCAAGCAATGCCACCACTAAATGCTACATTATCCGATTTAGGATAAGCGCCGCTTTCATTTACCGCGTAAATGATTTCCGAATTCTCTGCTTCGGAAAGTACGCGGTAAAGTTGTTTATTGAAGTTAGACAGGCCATTATCGTCACCACATCTTTTTTCCGTTGCATTAGCTACGCTCTTCGTACCCCAGGTCAATTGAAAAAGTTTGAATTCTCTTGTATTTCCATTGGGGAAATAGCCGCCTTTTGTGTTGCCACTTCCAATATCAATCAGGAAGGTATTGTATCGCCTTGATTCCGGCACGATACCCAGGTGTGACAGTCTCGCTTCATCAAGTACATCCGCTACCTCCACGTCGCGATCAGGCTCCTTAATCTTAATTCTGAAAGAATCGATCAGGTTGTCGATCCAATTCATTTTGTTTTCCTTCTGCGCCTGAACCTTTACACCACTACTTACAACTGTGTAAATGAACCTGGGTTGGATATTATATTGTCTTACTGCTGCTGAGTACAAATTGTAAACCGCATTCAATGTGGAAGAAAAGGTTGGTTGATCAAACGTAATGAAATCAGTATTGATCGAACTGTCCTTCAGAATATTGAATGCGCCCCGGCTTTGGGCATTTTTGCCGATTTCGATCAGGCTCAATTTTACACCTTTCGAGCCCACTTCGATACCCGCATATACAGACGAATTACTGTACTTTAATTTGAAACTGTTTTGTGCATGCAACCTAAAAGTTGAAATAGCAAACGCACACACCACTAGCAGAGGCTTGTATAGATTTTGCATGGAAGAAAGATTTGCTGAGCGGATAAAATTACTAAAATGGCACACCTGCGCGCTTTTCAAATGGACACTGTGAAGAAAATGTGGCTAACTCAATCGAAGAGCAATAACCTATAAATCAAAATCCAGATATTATTTACATGATTGGCGTTTATCCCATTTTGCAATGCCTTAATTTTATTATTCATAAAAATTATTTCCATGAAAAGGTTATTGGTTGCCTTACTTTGGTTAATCCCATTTGCGTCCCAAGCGCAGTTGATATATCCCAGCACAAGAAAAGATAGCGTCGTCGATGATTATCACGGAGTAAAAGTTGCCGATCCCTATCGCTGGCTGGAAGACGACAACAGCACTGAAACCAAGGCTTGGGTGCAGGCCGAAAACAAAGTGACATTCGATTACCTCGCAAAGATTCCGTATAGGGATAAAATTAAAAAGAGACTACAGGAAATGATGAACTACGCAAAGTATGGAGCACCGTTTCAAAAAAATGCGAACTATTATTTTATGAAGAACGATGGACTGCAAAATCAATTTGTATGGTATGAACAAAAAGGACTAACAGGAAAACCCGAAGTATTTATCGATCCTAATAAACTTTCGGAAGACGGCACGGTTTCCCTGGGGACGCTTAGTTTGTCCCTGAATGGAAAATACGCTGCTTACAGTCTTCAAAAATCCGGAAGTGATTGGGAGGAAGGCTATATAATGGATGTTGCCACAAAAAAACCACTGACCGATAAACTGGAGTGGCTAAAATTTACGGGCTTTAGCTGGAA
>DASXOT010000095.1:0-5021 GCA_036494065.1 Chitinophagaceae bacterium | reverse complement strand
AAGGCGATGCGCAGAGGCAGGAGTCGATATAATTAATGACATTAGTTCGGGTTCTTTTGACAAAGAAATGGTCCCGACCGTTGCCGCATTCGGTATCCCTTACATTCTGATGCATATGAAAGGAACACCAGCCACCATGCATGAACATGCAACCTATACCAACGTGACCAGTGACGTGCTTGATTTCTTTATACGCAAAATGGATGAGTGTCGCAAGACCGGTATTAACGATCTCATTATTGATCCGGGATTTGGCTTCGCAAAAACAACCCAGCATAATTTTACTCTTCTCAAAAACCTTTCGGTCTTTAATATGCTGGATGCCCCATTGATGGTCGGCTTTTCCAGGAAATCATCAATTTACAAAACTCTTGGTGTTTCGGCCAATGAGGCATTGAACGGCACAACCGTATTACATACGATTGCACTGATGAATGGCGCACATATATTACGAGTTCACGATGTAAAAGAAGCAAAAGAGGCAATAAAACTATTCGATGCAGTAAGAAATTAACACGCAGAAAATCCAGGCCGGTAGATTGTTTTCGACTATCACAAAAAATAAAAAGCAACCTTAACAGATTGCTCTCTATCACTGCACACAAAGGGGTGTACTCCCGATTAGCTTTAAAAGCCTAACCTGTTTTTCATAATAGAAATTGGGATATGGTGGAAACAATAAGTACAGGGATTATGACTCGTTTCAAAGGGAAGCGGAAATGGAATAAAATGGATCTTGGATTAAAAACGGAGCCGATCACCGTTGATCGAAAAAATCGTAAAAGAGGGCCAAAAAAATTATCGGTAATGCGAAGGTCAACAATTTATTGTTACAACAACTATTTTTTTCTGTGACTTGTGTCAATTTTTTGTAAAGGAATCTTGGGAACGGTAGACAATTTTGGCATTTCGGGCTTGTCTTTCACATCGACCACATCGATATCAAAAATCAAGTTTTCGTAAGGCTGGCCTCCAGGCAAAACTGGGTTAGGTCCATTGCCCAGAGCGCCAGGAATGAAAATCTTTGCCTTCGCTCCTTTTTTCAAACCACGAATACCATCATCAAATCCGGGAAAAATGCCACCGGCACCCTCGACAAATTGTAGAGGTTCTGTATGATGAAAAGAACTATCCATGTTCGTATCAAACACTTTACCTGTAAGAGTTGTTCCCTTATATTTCACCAGCACAACTTTACCTGAGTCAGCGGCCATGCCGTTTCCCGGATCCATTACTTCTACGTAGGCACCCTTGGGAGTAGACTTCGCATTTATTTTGTTGGCAGCAAGGTAGTCTTCAACCTGCTTTTTTCCTTTTTCGGTTTCGACGGATATTTCTTTGTCCATCGCTTTTCGCCGGTCAATATTAGAAAGACTATCAGATGCAAAAAGATCTACTATTTTAAAAGAATAGGTTATCCGCCCTCCCCTTTTTAAGTAAGGGGGAAGATTAGGCAACTTACCCTTTAATATTAATGAGTCAACCAACATCACAGCTACAGCGCTGTCACCATTGTGAAGTAAATGAAATATTTCAGCCGGCGAATAATCATCCGCTCCAAATGTCACAGCTGGAGCGTATGCTGGTGACTGTCCAAAATTTGTACGAGCGAGTGAATCATCTATCTTTTCTGAGTAATAGAATTTTAAGACATTTCCCTGCCTGGCCAGCGGTCCTTTCGTATCCTTTGTAGACATGATCTTGTAGAGTAAGCCGGACTTGGTTTTGTTATAATCAAGTTTGCCACAGCCTGTATTCACCAAAACAATTATTATAGCTGGAATTAACCACTTGTTGTACTTCATTGAATTATTATTTATTGTAAAAGAGATTCATTTTCTTTCATTGCCTGTATAAATTTCCTTACAGTCTCTGCGAGGGACGCGCTGCTCCGGCCACCAGATGCGTTGAAATGACCGCCGCCTTCAAAATATTTTCGGGCAAAGCTATTGCAGTCAAAATCCCCTTTGCTTCGAAAACTCCATTTCCTTTCTTCATCCCGGTCGATGACCAGTGCCACCAACTTGATCCCCTGGATTGACATTGGGTAATTCACCAGGCCTTCCGTATCTCCGGTCTTGATATTGTATTTCAAAAGATCAGATTTGGGAATAGCGATCAATGCTGAATTATATTCATAAAAAATTTCCATTCGGTTCAATAAAACATTCCCGATGAACCGCAGCCGATTTTCCAAAAAATTATCGAACAAAGCTTCATGAACTGGTGCGTGAAGCAAGCCCTTATCTTTTAGGTCGGCTACCAGTCGATGAACGTTTGCAGATGTATTCGGAAACCTGAACGAACCGGTGTCGCCTACAACACCCGCATAAATACATTCGGCCACTTCCACCGTGATCTTGTCTTTATACCCGGATGCCAGGATAAAATCATATAGCAATTCACACGTCGAGCTGCGACCGGGATCACTGATTCCATAGTCAAAACTCTTTTCATCTGGCTCTTCATGATGATCGATCAGTATCTTTATACATTTCAGGGAAGAGAGCTTCGATGCCATGTTTTTGGTACGCACGAAATGATTGAAATCAAGGCAAAACAACCAATCTGTTTGATCAAGTTCAGCTTCTGCCTTTTGTTTTTGTAATTCATAATCCAGCACTTTTTTACATCCAGGCATCCAGTTCACCCATCCGGCCCAGTTAGTGGGTGATATCACCGTAACTGTATGCCCGAACTGGGTCAAAAAATTATAAAGCCCCAATGAAGAACCCATTGCATCGGCGTCAGGTTTTTGATGGGTCGTGATAGTAATCCTGGTTGGCTTATCGAGCAAAGGAAATATTTCGTTTATCTCTTTCATTAAAGGCAGCGAAGATAAGAGTTTGTCGTTTAACGCTGTAGCGGTTGAGTTCAAAAAGCAATAATTATGATTTCGTAAATAAAAAATTGTTCAGACCTTTATTTCATAACTGATTTATGACTGTTTATAACTGGAAACACTTTACCAAACGAATTACGATTGACGCTGATCCGCAAGCCATTTATAACTCCTGGGCAACACAGGATGGGCTTGAGAACTGGTTCCTTAAACTCGCGGAATTCAGGACAACAAAAGGTAACTTGAGAAGACGAAAAGCATTTGTGCAGGAAAATGATCAATATAGGGGGCTTTGGCATGGTTATAATAATACAGTGGCGGAACAAGGCGAGATCATTTTTGCAAATGAAGACCAGCTGGAATTCTCGTTCTCTGGTGGGTGCATTGTAAAATTTACTATTAAGCGCGAAAATGATGAGACTATTTGCGAGCTCCGGCAAACAATGCCAATGAGAGATGAGAATGACCAGAGACACTTTTTTATTGAATGCGGAAAAGGATGGACATTTTATATGACTAATCTGAAGTCGGTTCTCGAAGGAGGCATCGATCTTCGCAATAAAAATGTCAGCATAAAAAATGTGATCAACTCATAGCTCTTTAGTCACACTTGCCGCCAAAATTATTTTTTAATCCGTTAATACCTCTTTTTTACCGAAATTCCATGCACCGCCAACCATCGACTAACTAACTTCGTTTAGCCACGCAATAACACAGGATACTCATGAAGCAGAAAATTTTTACACCCTACCAGGTTTTTATTATTGCCATACTGGCGATCATACAATTTTCGATTATTCTTGATTTTATGGTTCTTTCGCCGCTTGGCGTTTTCCTGATAAAGACGTGGAAAATTACTCCTTCCCAATTTGGCCTCGTGGTATCGGTATATGCAATTAGCGCCGGCATTTCCGGAATATCCGCAGCGGGTTTTGCAGATCGGTTCGATAGAAAGAAGTTTCTTCTTTTCTTTTATGTAGGTTTTCTTGCGGGCACATTACTTTGTGCAATAGCACCCAATTACTCATTCTTGCTTTTCGCCAGGATAATAACGGGTGTGTTTGGCGGAGTTGTCGGATCTATTAGTTATGCTATCATAAGCGATCTTTTTAAAGTGGAGGTAAGAGGCCGTGTCATGGGTTTTGTACAAATGGCTTTTTCAGCCAGCCAGGTTCTCGGTATACCGATTGGACTCGAGCTGGCCAATCATTTTGGCTGGCATACTCCGTTCTGGATGATTGCGTCTTTTTGTTTTTTGGTTGGCATTGTAATTGTCATTTACATGAGACCGGTTACAGGACATCTGAAATTAAAATCAGATCAGAAAAATCCATTTCATCATCTTGTAAAAACCATTTCCCGATTTAATTACTTGCGAGGATTTATGGCAACGGTATTCCTGGCCACAGGCGGGTTCATGCTCATGCCGTTAGGGAGTACTTTCGCCAATTTCAACCTGGGGATATCAGTGGATCGGTTGTCGATTGTTTATGCAGTTTCGGGCTTATTTACAATGTTTTCAGGCCCGTTTGTTGGCAAACTAAGCGACAAAATTGGCACATACACAATATTTGTTGCGGGTAGTTTGATAAGCATTATCACAGTCGCGGTGTATACAAATCTTGGCATTACTCCATTGTGGCTGGTAACCATTCTGAGTGCAATACTTTACATCGGTGTGGCCTCAAGAATGATTTCATCTTCCGCACTGATGACAGCAGTTCCGGATCCGGCTGACCGGGGTGCATTTATGAGCATCAATGTATCCATTCAACAAATTGCCGGAGGTATTGCCTCCGCGGTGGCCGGGTTGATCGTCGTACAGGCAAAAGCTGAAGCTCCTCTAAAATATTACAATGTACTTGGCTACGTAGTCATCGGCACCATGACTATTACTCTTGTGATGATGTATTTCTTAAATAAGTATGTGCAATCTAAGAGGTCAACACGAGCCACTGTGCCATTAGTGGGGGAGCATGAAGAAAAACAGTCAAAAGTAGCTGTCGAATAAATAAATAAAGGAGGTACTATGGCAAAATGGACTGAAAATTTTAGTGTAAATGGCGAACAACTGTTGAAAAAAATCAAGGAGCTGGTTGCTGAAGGCAACATCCGGAAAATTACGATTAAGGATAAAACAGGTAAAGAGATAATGGCATTCCCATTAACAGTTGGCGTG
>DASXOT010000094.1:0-2603 GCA_036494065.1 Chitinophagaceae bacterium | reverse complement strand
GTCCTGCGTTGTCTTGCGATTAAATAAAAGATCGCCGGCTGCCATCGCCTTCGGTTGATCCGGTTTGGCAATAAAATCTAGCAAAAAACTTTTTACGAGATCTCTTGACAGATCAGCGGTGCTCTCTGCTTCCATCCATTCCCTGTCAATCTCCAAAGTAGCTTCATGAATGATCATAGAAGCACTATCCGTATACATATAGATCGTGATATAATCCTGGAAGCCGCCTGTTTTAATTTCTCTTAGATCGCCTTTCTGATACGAAGTCCGCTTTATTTCAGAGGCCTGAAAGAATTGGTAAAAATCGCTATGCAAATAATTTTTGTAACTATCGCCCACCTGCCCGAATATGAATAAAGGCAGCAGGAAGAAAGCAAAAGCAATAAATTTCATAGGTTTAAAAAATTAAGATTTAAAATTCGAAAACCCTTCTTATTGCATTCAGTCGAACACCGATTGAAATAACAGTCGTTTTTGTTGCGGTTGAAGTTGCAGCTACATCGTATTTTCTAAAAAATGCCGATGCATCAATAAACAGGTTTTGCCGCAGCTCATATGACAACAGAAAAGACGCGATAAAAGTTTTAGCCTGATAAATCTGTTCGCCAACGCCAAAACCTAAGTCCATATTGCGAAATGTATTCGGTAAAAAAATATTACTGCCGTAACTGACAGTGTTGGATGAATCGATACCCTGTTTCCAGTAAAAAAGTTTTCCTTCCAGGAACCACCTGGGTGCGGGTTGGTATCTGGCAATTCCAATGAATTCCTGGAAATTCGCGCCCAGCGGAGGTGCAAGGGGTTGATTGTAGTGTGTGTAATTAGCCACCGAATCACTATGGGAGTAGGTAAATGGACGCACGCGATTTGTTTCCAGTTGCAGGTCAAGATTTCTGATCTTGAAAGCATCCACATATTTTACTCCTGCCTGGACGCCCCATTTATTCACCCATGAACCACGGTTCTCCTTTATTTCCGAAAGCACAAATTCATCGATCAACAATTGACCATAGAATTGAAAAGCATGCTTGACATTCCATTTGGCATCCAAACCCACAAAGGCATTATCGGCACTTCCGTTTTGTTGTTCTATGGAGCGATAAAAAATGATGGGATTCAGATAACCAAACTCAAAATGATCTGGTCTTCCGAATACAACGGCTTCGAATAAACCAATATTCAATGATTTGGCCAGGTTGATATCTAAATGGTGCACTACTGCATATTTCTTCCTCAACAGGCGGTCGGGGCCACGGGGTTCGGTAGCGTTCAATTCCATAAAAAGATTCTGGTAATTGATACGCCAGATCCTTGTATTCAGTTTTAGGAACAGATTATTATTGGAAAAATCGCTTAAGAACAGGCTGCGGTAACCGTTACCGATAAAATTCTTGTCATAGCCAAATTGAACATGGATATATTTCGCAGCAGTAAATGTAAAATAGCCTCTTGCATCAAAATAATCGTAACCGGTTGTTTTAAACGATTTGTAATACCCTTCATTGGGAACCGCCTTGTATTTGCCCACCCATTGCTGCACATATAAAGGATCTCGCTCCTGGTTGTCTGTAACATAAGAATAAAACCCGATCTTGTTAGCGATCTTTCCCCGCAGTGTCACGCCCCTTGAATTTAAAAAAAGAGTTTCGCTATTACCTTTTTCTTTAGAAACCTGGAATTGCAGCACAGGGTTTATGGCCAAGTCAAAATCCTTTATGTGCACCTCGTATAAAGTACCGGGTGTTTGATAAAAATTCTTTCCCCAGGGTTTTTTACTTCGATAGGAAGTGAAATCCCCAATCCACTCCATATTATTAGTGAAAACTTCTCTCATATTATATCCATCCACTGCAGAAAACTTTGAATACATGACAAGCGTCGATAAAGTATCCGGCCTGTCTTCCTTTTTTCCATAGGCATACACATGAGAATCATATAAGTCTTTAATAGCAGGAACTATCGTTTTTAAAGAGTAAGGCCTGGTCTTCGAAAAAATGAAATTCGAATCGTATTGAAGTTTTATCTCAATCCTGTTCAATAAATAATATTCCTCGGAACCTAAAGGGAGATAAGTTGTTTGCGAGAAAGACAGAACGGGGGAGAAAAAAAAGAAGAACAGTAATAATTTCATCGGACCCATCGACGATTTGAGCCCTGATTGTTTAATTTGCATGCAAAGGGTTTGGTTATCGGTAAACAATTTATGCAAAATTACCTCATCAAAGATATATCGATTGTAAATGAAGGCCGCATCCTGCAGGGCGATGTGTTGATAAAGAATGGAAGGATTGAAAAAATACAGCCGAAAATTTCACAAGCAACCGTGGAGGTGCAGGAGATCAATGGAACGGGTAAGTTTCTTTTTCCCGGTGCCATAGATGACCAGGTCCATTTTCGGGAGCCGGGCCTGACCCATAAAGCAACGATATACACAGAATCGAAAGCAGCGGTAGCTGGTGGTGTCACCAGTTTTATGGAAATGCCAAACACGATTCCTCCTGCATTTACGCAGGAATTACTGGAAGACAAATACCACATTGCTTCCCAAACATCGCTGGCCAATTATTCATTTTACATGGGAACTTCCAACGACAATGCGGGCG
>DASXOT010000093.1:0-1687 GCA_036494065.1 Chitinophagaceae bacterium | reverse complement strand
AGATCCTGTTCGCTCAATTTTTCATCCAACCTGATAATATTGACTTGTATATTATTTTGCCTGGCGTACTCGATAGTAGTCGCGAGATCCCATGTAACAGTAGAAGTGATAAAGCTGGTATCCTGTGCCTTTAACAAGGAGATATTTATAATAAATCCAATCAGAAAAAAGAATTTCTTCTTCATATTCAAACGTTTATTTCTTTACTCCAGGATACGAAGCTTTGATTTTTCAATTTGACGTTTACTGGTCTCCTAACATGCGCGGATATTTTGATATGTTACAAACGGTAAAAGGACAAAAGACATACCATCTGCATTAAGAATAAAAATATTTATTTCTAAAATCGGGTTCAAAATGGAATGGCATGGTTTTTACCCCTTAATAATCATCAAGATCTTTTCAGAAATCGAAGATATATTCAGAATTAAAAAACTGGTAAAAATGATATCTTGATACAATTGGGTAACACCAAAAGTAAAAGTCTGGAAAGATTAAAGGAGCCTCTGAAAAGAGGCTCCTATTTTTATGCCCACTATCATCTGCACAGCCTGTTAAATTATTTCAACATAGCGGAATACTAATCGGCTCACCGTAAATTAGAAGTATGAAACGTTCGGGCTCTGCTGATCTTCCTCTACATTATGGATATGTGCCGCAATGGTTGGCCGAACGAATGGCCAAACTTGGGCTGGCCATTACCGAATCAGTTATTACTGAATACGGAAAACATGAAATGCTGCGCCGGCTAAGCGACCCCTTTTGGTTTCAAAGTTTCGGCGCCGTTATGGGAATGGACTGGCACTCTTCCGGCATTACTACTTCCGTTTTAGGTGCGTTAAAAAGAGCTGTCAATCCGCACACAAAACAACTCGGCATTTTTATTTGTGGTGGCAAAGGAAAATTTTCAAAGGAAGCACCAAAAGAGCTGCTGTTGGTTGCCGAACAAACGGGTCTCGATGGCAATGATCTTATCCGTTGTAGCAAGCTCAGTGCTAAAGTAGATAATACAGCAGTACAGGACGGTTTTCAATTATACACACACAATTTCATTGTGAGTGATACAGGTGAATGGACTGTCATTCAACAGGGCATGAGTACAGGAAATAAAACGGCGCGACGTTATCACTGGCATTCAGAAAACGTAATGTCATTTGTTGAAGAACCACATACAGCCATCTGCGGCATCAACCAGGGCGAAATTTTAAACCTTACAGCGAAGGAGGCTTCCCCGACACGAGACGGAATGGTGATACTAACAAAAGAAAAGCCCGAATTGATGATGCAGGAAATTCAACAACTTATTCTCCCATCACATCACGATGTAAGAAGTGCGGATGTGGACTTGAGAAGATTGGGAAGCATTCTTTGGCTGGCACACGATAGTCATCCTGAGAACTTTGAAGAATTATTATTGCTGCAAGGCGTTGGGCCCAGAACCTTGCAATCTCTTACACTGGTGAGTGAGGTGATTCATGGCACACCTTCAAGATTTAAAGATCCTGCAAGATTTTCATTTGCACATGGTGGCAAGGACGGCCATCCTTTTCCGGTTCCGATAAAAGTATACGATGAAACGATTGCCACACTTCAAACTGCGGTGCATAAATCGAAGCTCGGACAAACGGATAAACAACAAGCAATAAAAGCACTCAGTCAGCTTGCCCAACGAGCCGAAAAAGATTTC
>DASXOT010000092.1:0-4831 GCA_036494065.1 Chitinophagaceae bacterium | reverse complement strand
TTTCATTTGGTACATGCCAGCCTTCGGGCGCCAGTCCTCTTTTATCAATTACAGCAAACCAATTATAGAGCTTTCCCAATTTTTTATTTGTGCTGTCATTGTTATAGTAGCACCAGGCGGGTTGTTTTAACTGACCCGCTTTTATCCAGGCAGAGTCGGATATTACTTCGGGAATTCTGTCTCCGTTCTTAAACGTTGCAATGTCGAGGTTTTGTTTCATCCAGGTCTGGTCTCCAAATGATACTGCGTCGG
Organism: Chitinophagaceae bacterium; assembly: GCA_036494065.1. GTDB lineage: Bacteria > Bacteroidota > Bacteroidia > Chitinophagales > Chitinophagaceae > VBAU01. The sequence continues at coordinate 4,579 of DASXOT010000092.1, read as the reverse complement.
GATTGAAACCTGGATTTACTACAGCAGCAGTGCCCTTTGAAGAATCGGGTATGGATGCAGTAATTTCTGTTGGCGCCGGTTTAAAGTTATTTTCAACTTCGCCCTTTATGCATCTAACAGAATTGCCAAATTGTTTCCACCCCGTGCTTCGGCCAACATCATTGTTATTATAACTTAAGAAACGATTCCAGGCACTATAAGAATCGAATTCGCTGGAAGTCCACCAATAGCCATAGTTTCCAGCAAATGAAAATAATTCCACGCTCCGTGTACCTCCCGGCAATGCCGAAAAATTTGTTTCGTTGGTACCGTTCCCACCGCCCGACCATCCCCTCGGCGATTTGATCTTTCCTGACGTGCCAACTCGCCCCCCTAAAAAACCGGCAAACTGCGTCCATTCGGCATCTGATGGAATATGCCACCCTTCGGGTGCAAGGCCGCGAGGATCAATCACGGCATACCAATTATATAATTTTCCATAGATAACACCCATATCGTTCTTGCTTTCATAGTAGCACCAGGCGCCCGCTTTTAAACTGCTCCAAAGTTTTGGATCCTGTACCTGGGGTATGGAATCGCCATTTCTGTAGGTGCTGACATCCAGATTTTCGGCCATCCAGGTTTGATTCCCGACCTTCACAGTCCTGTATGTTTTTCCATCCTGGGCCGTTACCTGAGTCTTTGCGATAGAGCCAAACAAAAACAAAACTGTTCCAAAAAATAGCTGTTTCATGAATCCGGGTTTCAATAATCTCATAATTTGGGATTCAATACCCTTTTTTCTATAATTTACAATTCCTTATTCAACTTTTCATATGTTGTTTCGATAATTGTCAAGACTTTTATATACCCGCCTCTTCTAAAGGAGAGCAGTACCAGGCAGATGCATTCAAGTTGCTATTGGTTGCAATAAGGGTGATGAGAGCTGTTAGAGTTTTGGCTTGTTCTTAAGTTTAACAAGATACCCATGTGTGAACTCATTTACAAATATGATTGAAAATAGTTTTGTCATACATCAAAATTTTGAACAATGAAAAAGGAATTTATGTTGTATATCCGCAATGCCGAAGATGCCAGAGCTGCCTTGTCAGGGGATCAGCACCTTGCACTTATAAAGCAATGTGAAGTATACATTAAAAAACTAAAGGCCGGGGACAGCTTAATTGCCGCTCAGCCAATTGCTCGGGAAGGTATCGTAGTCACAAAAAATAGCGATGGATGGTAAAATGCGCCGATCGATCCCTGCAAAGAAGTGCAGGTTGGATACTATCATGTTTTGGCTAATGATATTGATGAAGCTATTGCTATTGTAAAAAAGAACCCCGAATTCGAGTACGTTCCTTCGGCAAGTATTGAAGTAAAATCGATAAAGATGAGGGAAGAGAAAACAAAATTTGTTTATCCCAACAGTTAATAAGAGGAGTAAAAATGGTCAGCGATGTAAAACTGCTAAAAACGGAAATACTTTCAGATAATTGGTATATACTGAAAAAGATTACCTATGAATATTCTAAAAAGAATGGAGAGCGACTGACGCAAACCAGGGAAGCCTATGATAGAGGAAATGGAGCAACGATCCTGCTTTACAACCGTGAAAACAAAACGGTGATACTTACCCGGCAATTTAGGTTGCCTTCATTTGTGAATGGAAATGAAAACGGAATGCTCATCGAGGCATGCGCAGGATTACTGGATCGGGATAACCCGGAAGACTGCATCAGGCGAGAAACAGAGGAAGAAACCGGGTATAAGATCAGGGATGTGAGAAAAATATTCGAGGCATATATGTCACCGGGTTCGGTAACAGAGATTTTATATTTTTTCGTCGCTGAATATCTACCATCTATGAAAGTGAATGACGGTGGTGGCGTTGAGCATGAAGAAGAAAATATCGAAGTGCTTGAAATCAGCTTTGACGGCGCTATGCAGATGATTGATAGTGGAGAAATCAGGGATGCTAAAACGATCATGTTACTCCAATATGCAAAACTTCATTTCCTTCTGTAATGGAAAACAAAACCGTCCTCTTTGTTTTTATTAACCTTACTCAATTATGATCACCCGGTTTCCGTTTTGTCGATTCACGGTCAGCAAACCTCCGGAGGAGAGCTCCTTCCATTCGTAACCTTCACCTCCAGTGTTTTCGTTTATCGGCTTGTCGTTTAGTAATACACGCGAAGGTCTGTTCTTCATTCTAATTCTCTCAGTCCCCACGTTGTCAAAGGCGCGATAGAAGAGCCGTACTTTATTTGTATCCACATTGTCGAAGTCCGGAACCAAAAATTTGCGAAGACTGCCTTTGTAATCCACCTGTTGAATTACTGAAGTGGTAGAGAGAATATGATCTTCATCAGGCGCAAGCGACGGCATGGTCGCCATTGCACGAAGGTAATGACGTACATAATCGCCATAGCCATCTGTAAGCCAATTTTCATCAAATGGAAAGCAATTCTTACCATCCACGTCTACCATGTAAGTGGCCCAGGTCAGTTGTCGGATCGCGTTAAAGTAATAAGTGCTATCGCCTGACAGCGAAGTATACAATAATTCATCAGCGCCTTGCCTGGAGGTATGACTTTCGCCCGGTGTTTGATATATCGTTTGCTCATTTGTTACGATGACGCTGTATTTCTTCCATTTATCATTAGCAAAGTTTTTATGCACCCATTCGATAATATTTTTCACCTGTGTTCGCCATTCGGGAAAATATTCGCGATTTTCCATTATAAAACGTGCAAATGTCATAGCGTTGATTTGGGTATCGCTCCACCAGGCCACATCTTCAAAGAATGGCCCCCATTTGTTGGTTGCCAATGGATATTTCTTCATCCAGGTTAAGAAAAGCGTGAAGGCTTTTTTATATGATGAAACCTTTCCTTTATTTAATTGAATTAGATCGAGAAATAATTGCATAGCAGGTGCCCAGTTGCTGGTGTAACAAGCCGTGTCGGTTGATTTCCCATCCCGTTCGTTTGCGTGAACTTTAAGGAAACCAGGTTTGCCGGTAAATACATTCACTTTGAAGGGAAGAGGCGAGTGATCGGCATCGCCCTGGTGAATATGCGCAATCAATGTGTTTGCAATTTTTATTGCAGCATCGAGATAGACATCATTGTTTTTTATTTTATACAAATGAACGAGCTCGAGTCCAAACGATCCTGCTTTATCAGGTTGTGTAAAATCCTTGCCAATAGTCATGTCACCATCAAAGATTCCCGAATAGATAAGGGTATTGTAAGGAAAAGGAATATCAGGCCAAAGACAATTGGACGGTGACAGGCCGTGTGTCAAATAATAACCGGCAATAAAGCACATATTTTCTTTTACCCGTTCGTTGCCCGTATATTCATAAAGGAATCGCCAGGATGAAAGAGCCATTTGTAACTGATCTCCACCCATGCCTCGTGGATCATCGAAACCTGTCCTCCAAACCTGGTGATTCATATAATAAGGCAGTCCATTGATGTCGGTGCGCATGGTATCCCAAAAATTCCAAACGAGATTGATTACATGATCGTAGCTCTTCGCAGGATCAGCATTATACCACGGTGTGATATTGCCATCTTTATCTGTTTGAATAGTGTGGTAGAGTAATGTCTCATTTTGGCCAAGTGCCGCTGCCGGACTGAGAAAATAAAAGCAGGGGATGAGAATTTTTCGCATCATATAGAAAGACAGGTTTTAATATTCAACAGGAGAGTGTTTCAGGAAGGTCTCATTTTATCAATTATCCGGGTGGTAGAATAGCCTTCAACTGTTGGGCTAATCACAACCCTTCCGCCATTTGCAAGCACTTCTTTCGCGCCTACTATTTGCTCCAAAGTATAGTCACCGCCTTTGACCAGCAGATCAGGCTTTATCATATTTATTAATTTCAATGGAGTGTCTTCTTCAAAAACGATAATAGCGTCGGTAATTACCAGCGACGCCAGTATCAATGCTCTTGAATCTTGTGGATTAACGGGACGCCCATTTCCTTTTAACCTTTTGACCGATTCATCAGAATTTATTGCTACAATTAAATAATCGGCCTCCCTCGCAGCCTGTGATAACGAAAATATATGACCGGGATGAAGGATATCAAATACGCCATTTGTAAAGGCGATTGATTTGTCAAGCACCTTCCATTGTGCAATCTTTTGAAGTAGTTGCGGGAGACTGAAAATTTTTCTTGCTATGACATCAACTTGCTTCAGAGGACTTATTTTGTTTGTTGAAATAAGGAATAGCCACAAAGCTAAAAATTCCCCCGAGCAGTATCACAAAAGTTTGAACCAGCCAAAGTATCCACCCGAATGCGAGTGCAATGCCCTCTGCCAATCCGTAAACTTCCATGGTTTTCTTGATCAATAATGCATAGGCGCCAATGCCGCCGGGCGTGACAATGACTCCTACGCTACCCGCTGATAAAAGAGCAAAGGTTTCTTTGACGCCATATTGCTGAGTTTCCTGTAATGCATAAAATCCAAGATAGGTACTGGAAAAATAACACCCCCAAAGAGCTACCGTATACACCAGGAAGAGTCCACGTTTTTTTAAATGCTGTACTGCGCTTACCCCCTGCCATATGCTGCTCAAA
>DASXOT010000091.1:0-3254 GCA_036494065.1 Chitinophagaceae bacterium | reverse complement strand
TAAACAGTTGTTGGTTCAATGATAGTTTGCTGAGGGCAATTTTGCTTTGGCGATGTAGGTCCGAATACAGCAATCGAGCTGGGCCAATAGATTTTACTTAACTTTTCTTCTTTTGCAATTTCAAGAACATTCAGAAGGCCTTGCATGTTCAGGTGCCAGGCCAGGTTGGGATTTTTTTCACCGGTGGCTGAAAGAATTGCCGCCAACAAATATATCTGTGTTACATTTTGCCTGATCACTTGCACGTGTAGCATTTCTTTGTTCATCACATCAAGGCTCACATACGGCCCTGTTCCGTGCAGCAATTCATTTTCCTCGCGAAGATCCGAGGCCACAACATTGGCCGTTCCATAAATCTTTCTTAGCGCAAGCGTCAACTCAACTCCGATTTGACCCGAAGCGCCGATAACAAGTATCTTCTCCTTTGCCATTTCGATAAATCTATTTGAATGTTGCCTTATTAATTATTTCCTTCAACTCTGTTTTCTGCACGTCACTATCGTATGAAATAATAAGACTGAATGCAAAATTCTTTTCAATCCTGCAATAATAAGACTGCCGAACAACATCTCCATTCGCCGAAAGCGATACATCCATCCTGCTAAAATCTTTATTTCCCACCTGATCACTGTGATAGTCGGGATCAAACTGATACAAAACACTGGATTGTTTCATAATATTCTTTGCGTGGTCGAGATAAATTGTCGCGTCCTTCACTCCCGAGTTCCCCAGGTTCTCCGCCACTATGATGAATGAAGGATTGAATCCGGGAATAGTCTGGGGCTTATATTTAAACGCAGTTAGCAAATTTGCAGTTTGCACGCTGGCTGCTTTAACCTTTGCTTTTAATTCGTTATTATTCCCGGAAATTAGGTCTTCCCCTTGCTTCTGCAATTCATCAACTTGCTGTTTATTCTGTACGTTCCAACTGGAAGGCACTGGCATTTCAAAATCAAAATAGTCATTTGTATACAGGCCATTTTTAATTTTTCCGTAATCAAATTCATCGGGAATTTTTGAAGAATTTTGACAGGATGATGCCAGTAACAATAGGATAAATATGACTAATCTCATAATGGCTGTTTTGTCGCGGTAAAGTAAACCATTTTTCAAATAGTAGACTGCCCAAAGATTAAAATAATTTCAAGTACGTTTGTCACATGAAAAAATTCCTGGAAGAGCTGTTTGGTAATCAAGCATACGACGAAAAGAATTTCTTTCTGATTGCAGGACCCTGTGTAGTAGAAAGTGAAGAGTTAGTAATAGAAGTAGCCACCAAAGTTTCACACATCTGTAAGGACCTGGGAATTCCGTATATCTTCAAATCATCGTACCGCAAAGCCAACCGCACGAGTGGCTCTTCATTCACGGGGATAGGAGACGAAGCGGCCCTGGCAATTGTAAAAAAAACCGGTCACCAATTGCAACTCCCTACAACCTCTGATATCCATGCGCATGAAGAAGCCGCCATCGCAGCAAAATATGTCGACATTTTACAGATCCCTGCTTTTCTCTGCCGGCAAACCGATTTACTGGTAGCCGCAGCAGAAACAAATAAAATTGTCAACGTTAAGAAAGGTCAGTTCCTGAGCGGCGAAGCAATGAAATTTGCGGTTGATAAAATCTCAAAGGCAGGAAACAAAAAAATAATATTAACGGAAAGAGGAACTACGTTCGGTTACCAGGATTTGGTTGTTGATTATCGTAATATACCCATTATGCAGTCTCTCGAAGTTCCTGTTGTAATGGATTGCACACATTCTCTTCAGCAGCCTAACCAAACCAGCGGAGTCACCGGCGGCAACCCCCGAATGATCGGTACAATTGCCAAAGCAGCAATAGCTGCCGGTGCCGACGGTCTATTTATTGAAACACATCCTGATCCGGCCATGGCAAAAAGCGATGGAGCAAACATGTTGAAGCTTGAATTGCTGAAAAATCTTCTGCAGCAGCTCGTGAAGATCAGGAAGTCCGTTGTATGATTTTTAAAACGTGAGAAGTTAAAAACTCATCTCTCAATGATTCGATTTAGTCTGCATTCGCTTCTACCGAAGGTCCACTTCTTCGACTCCCGGGTAATCTTTTTTATTAAAGCCAAATTTTGCATCCGGAATATTAGCGTTACCATTTAGCATGGTTACAGTGTATGAATAGCGATCCCCATTTTTATCCAGAACTTTTGTACTATAAATCGTCTTCCCATTCTTGTCAATCATTAGATATACTTTATGAAATGTTTTACTCTTATCATTTGGAGTCATCTCTATTTCCTGTAAAGTCTTTCCATTTACTTTTGATTCACCGTTCAGTTTATACAAGAAATCTTTATCGTAAAAATCTGTAAATAATTTCTGAGGAGTAATTGCATTGTTTGACACATCCAGTTTCGTGATAGTTACCTCGTTCGATGATTTATCGTAAGTCCATACCGTAGTTCCGTCGCAATAGATTTCTTGTCCAACAAAACTTACGCGGTATTTGGTTCCTTTCATAAAAACAGTGCCTTTTTTTGTCGAGATCGCTTTTCCATCAGAATTCTCAACCTGGTAGGTAAAATTCGCCTGGACCGCCTTGTAGGATTTGAATTTCGTGCTTACAGCGTCAAGAATTTTTTTCGCATCAGGATCATTGTTCGCTTCATTTTGTGCAAAAAGATTTCCCGTAATCGTCGACAAAAACAACAAAAAATAAATCTTTTTCATTCCGATGGAAATTTTTGTAACCATTTCAAAAAACAACCAGCCGACCTGAATTGGCGGACAAATATAGGGTAATTAAACTTGTAGGATGGTCATTTGTCTATAAAGGTTGCCATAGGAAACTTATTATTAATAATAATTCCTTTTGACAATAAGAATATTATAAAGTCTGTAGAATTTCATTCAACTCAGCTTCGGTTTTTATCAATACATCTCTGGCCTTACTTCCCTGGTTTGGGCCCACAATTCGAAAAGCTTCAAGCTGATCCATCAATCGGCCGGCCCGGTTGTATCCCAATTTCATTCTTCTCTGCAGCAAAGAAGTTGAACCTACCTGGTTTTGGACGATCAATCTTGCAGCATCTTCAAATAAGGGATCCCTGTCAGCCAGGTCAAAATCTTTTCCTTCGAGATCTTTCTCGTCGACATATTCAGGCAATAAAAATGCCTGGGGATAGCCGCGCTGATCCCCTATGAATTCGACAATTTCTTCCACCTCAGGCGTGTCCACAAATGCACACTGCAGCCGCGTCACCTCCCCATGATGAGAAATGA
>DASXOT010000090.1:0-2207 GCA_036494065.1 Chitinophagaceae bacterium | reverse complement strand
GATGAAAAAACATGTTCATCGCCTCTGCTGCTGCAGTAGCCTCGTCCAGCAATGAGGCATTCGCGATCGGCAAAGCTGTGAGATCACTCACCAATGTTTGAAAATTCAATAAGCTCTCCAACCGACCTTGTGATATCTCCGCCTGGTAAGGAGTGTATTGCGTGTACCATCCCGGATTTTCAAACACATTGCGGAGGATGACTGAAGGAACGATAGTGTCATAGTATCCCTGCCCGATATAGTTTCGAAAAGTTTTATTGAGCAGCGATATCTCCTTTAATTCTGAAAGCAATTCAGCTTCACTAATAGCTGCAGGTAAATTTAACCTGACACGGTTCCGGATTGAAGAAGGAATAGTCTTATCAATCAATTCGTCCAGGCTATCCACGCCTATGGTTTTTAACATCTCGCTTTCCTGCCCGATGGTACCAATATGCCGCGGTACGAATTCATTGGCTTGTTGTTCGAATAAGTTCATGTGCGCTTTAGTCATTTAAGCCTCGTCAATTAAAAACTACAAAGTTACGGGGCTGAATGGAGAAAACCGACGAGGCGGCCGGCATTGAGAAATTGGTGGAAATCTTTTCGCGAGTTTTCGGTCTCCGGTTATTCCTCATCATTCGACAAGCAAAAAAATTGATGATTCACAAATTATTACTGACTTCTAACTCCCGGCTCATAACTGCCGATTCACGATTCACACCAGGCGTTTCCAACTCACCATTCTCAATCTGGCGAAGCTGCTTACTTGTTTTACGGCTACCATCGTGACTCCATCCGGGAGGTCCAAAAATATAGAGCAATCGTTCTCTCCAGCCAATGTCATTCTTTGCAATGTCTTTCCTAAGGTTATTCCACTCATGGAAAACAATGGTAACTGGAGTTTCCTTTTCAATGGGTTTAGTCAACCCGTATTTAAGAGGCTGGTATTCTTCAGCAGGAAGTTCGGGTTGAAAAGTGCCAAACATTTTGTCCCAGATAATTAAAAACATGCCCATGTTCATATCCAGGTATTTCGGATTGGAAGCGTGATGAACACGATGATGGGAAGGTGTGACAAGGAAATATTCCAGCCAACCCATTTTATTGATAAGCTCAGTATGTACGAAGATTCCCCAAATCTGCGTGGCCGAATATATGAAAACAACGTCGAGCGGCTTAAATCCCAGCAATGCCAGCGGGATAAAATAGATAAACCGGTATAGAGGTTGAAACACAGATGAACGAAATCCAACAGAAAAATTCAAACGCTGAGATGAATGATGCGTAACATGAACCGCCCAGAATAGACGCACTTCATGATCAAAGCGGTGCAACCAATAATAAAGAAAATCCTCCAGGATCAGCAAGATAACCCAGTACACAACCGGATTCGTAAAAGTAAAGACATGGCGCCGGAGAAAATAAGATAGAATGATCACATACATACTTCTTACTAAAAGATCGAGGAAAGCGTTCAACAACATCAGGTAAACATTGGCAGCAGTATCTTTCCAGGTATATGCCTTAACATGGCGATAATTACTTAACAGTATTTCCGCTCCTATGATAATTATATATATAGGTGTTGAAATGAGTATCAATAACTGTTCGTAAATCGCCTGCATATTAACAGTAAAAATAAGATTCGGTCTTCAAATGTTCATACCTTTCATTGGTTTTCATTGTAAAATTCATGGACAAAGTCCTGCTCACCAATTGGGAAAAAAAATCTGGCGAACGCCAGAAGATCTACAAACAGTACCTGCAGCGGGTTGCCAAAAATAATGTATTGAAACGGCTGCCCCAGCTGCACGAAGAAGCCTTTTCTGCTGTCGATTGTCTCAAGTGCGCTAATTGCTGCAAAAACTATTCGCCTCGTTTTAAGACTCCCGATGTTAAACGCATCAGCAAACATTTGAAGATGCGTGAGAGTGATTTCATCGAGACGTACCTGAGAGTGGATGACGACGGGGATTTTGTTGTAAAATCAACTCCATGTCCCTTTTTAGGGGCTGATAATTTTTGCACCATTTACGACCAACGCCCTTCAGATTGTCGCAGATTCCCCTATACAGATGAAGATGTTTTTATAAAACGCCAGCAACTGACCCTTAAAAATTCAAGCTTTTGCCCCATTACTTATTATGTCCTCGAAAAACTACTCCAAAAAGTGGCGACAAAATGATCAATATTGTCACCAAAATGTCGTACATTTGAGAAAAGAC
>DASXOT010000089.1:0-1565 GCA_036494065.1 Chitinophagaceae bacterium | reverse complement strand
AATTCAATTCATCCAATACATCCAGGATATGAGGAACGAAAATGCCGAAATAAGAGGGATATTTTTCCCAGCCTTCATCGCCGTGAATCTTCATGTATGACCACTGATTGTCGAGGTCAAGTGAAATAGAGGCTATGGGTTTCTTTTTACTCATTGATTATCTCCTTAAGTTTATTTTCCGCAACCTGTATGGTCTCATTTACGTTCAAGGTGCCATTGATAATTTGCGCCGAGTTAACGATATAATAATTGTTCAGCGATGTAAATATGCCGGGTAATTTTTTTGAATAGCTGATTGTTGGCAGCGTAAAAACAATACGCGCCTTCGATACACCCCAAAAAGCCAGGTCATTTTCTGAAAGATCAGGGTACATTTTGAATAGCGCATCAAGAAAGATCTTACGGAGCTTCGAGTCTTCTGTTTCAAATAAAGGATCGTCCGGGTTTACGTATTTGGGCAAATAAACAAGATTGTTTCCTTTCACTTCATTTTTATCAATCAGCGCCGTCATCTCAATAATACCAGTAAATGGCGTCCAGTTCTCCGTGATATTTGTAACATAATAATGAGAGATAGGTCTTTTCAACATGATCGAAGGACAGATCACTCCGAGGTACTTGATATTCTCATGTTGTTTCTTTTCTTCTTCACTCAATCCCTCAGCTATGGATACTGATATCTTCGATGGTAACGTCGATATAACCTGGTCAAAGACTTGTGAATTGCCATTGTCAAGTTTCACTTCAAGTATTCCATTAGAAGCTTTTTTAACAGAGCTTACTTTTGAATTATACCGGATACAAACTCCCGACTGCTGGAGATGTTCAACAAATTTTGAATTGATCCTCTCATATCCGCCTGTTACGTATCCAAACATTTCCTTTTTGAGACCGCTTTTACGTGCTGCATACATTCTTTGTATTGTAGCCCAGATAAAGGCTGCGGAAGTGTTTTTATAGTTATCACCGAGTTTGGCTTTTAATAACGGAAGCCAAATTTTTTCAAAAACTCTTTTACCTGACCAGCGCGTGAGCCAATCAGCGACCAAAATATTTTCGAGTCTCTTCCAGTTCTTTATTTTGGAAGCAACAAAAATGGTAAGCCCCAATCGGAATTTATCAATGAGATTGATCGGCGGGAATTTAAAAAACTCCACAAGGTTGGACATGGAATACAACTTGCCATCCGAATAAAAACCCGTTTTGGTTTCCACCCAGCGCAGATCGTTCTCCAATCCGATTTCATTGAGTATTTTCCGCGTGTTGAGATCGGACATCAGGATCACATGGTAAAACTTGTCCCATACCACGCCATTCATTTCCCATGAACTGGCCAATCCACCTGCTCTTTCAGCGGATTCATAGATAGTTACTTTATGTCCTTTCTGTGAAAGTCTTAAAGCCAGGGTCATCCCCATGATGCCGCCCCCAATTATTGCCCAGGTTTTTTGTTCACCCATAATTAATTCATAGAGTTGATGATGTTCACCATCTTTGCCGTTACATTCTTTCCAAAAATCTCTTTTTGCTGCTTTGGCGCATTAAATCCAGAAATCTTTGAAGCG
>DASXOT010000088.1:0-2717 GCA_036494065.1 Chitinophagaceae bacterium | reverse complement strand
ATTCCTAACAGCATTTTCGCAATACCATAGCCTATACCCTTACTGCCACCAGTGATGTATGCCACTTTACCTGATAAGAGATTCATACTATTGATTTAATCGAGGTTGGAATGTCAAAACTCACACATATTTTTCGTTTTTAATTTTTAATTTTTCACTCCCGTCTCCTCTATCTTTGTCAACTTGCTAAGCAAACAATATGAAGATTTCGTATAAATGGCTAAGTGATTATTTGCCTATACCTGTTGAGCCAGAGAAGTTAAGCCGGATTCTGACATCTATTGGGTTGGAGGTGGAAGATCTTTATAAGTATGAAGAGATTAAAGGCGGCCTGGAGGGACTGGTGATCGGGGAAATATTGACTTGCATAAAACATCCCAATGCGGATAAGCTTTCTTTAACGACAGTAAGTATCAACAATGGAGAACCACTAAAAATTGTTTGTGGAGCGCCTAACGTAGCTGCAGGGCAAAAAGTGATTGTCGCAAAAGTGGGGACTACCATACACCCTATTCATGGCGAACCTGTGATGATGAAGGCTGCGAAGATACGAGGTGAAGAGAGCCAGGGAATTATTTGCGCCGAAGACGAAATAGGTCTTGGACTATCTCACACGGGCATCATCATCTTAAGCGACGATGCACAACCTGGAACGCCAGCTTCTGAATATTTTCAGTTATATAACGATTGGGTGTATGAGATCGGGCTTACCCCTAATCGCATGGATGCCATGAGTCATTGGGGCGTGGCGAGGGACGTATGTGCTTATTTAAGCCATCACGAAAAGAAATCCCTTAAGGCAACGATCCCCACAAATAATATACTGAAGGCTGATGACAACTCATTTCCCATCGAAGTAGTGATTGAAAATACAAAGGCTTGTCAGCGTTATTCGGGAATTACTATCACAAATATCGCGATTGGTAAATCACCCATTTGGATGCAACACAGATTAAAGGCTATTGGCATCCGGCCGATCAATAATATTGTTGATATTACCAATTATATCCAGCATGAAACAGGTCAGCCTCTGCATGCCTTTGATGCCGATGAGCTAAATGGTAAAAAAATAATTATAAAAAACCTTCCGGAGGGAACCGAGTTTATCACACTGGATGAAAAGAAAAGAACACTGAGCGCTGAAGATTTAATGATCTGTGATGCAAAGGGAGGTGTTTGCATTGCAGGCGTATTTGGTGGACTACGTAGTGGTGTGTCTGAAAAAACAAAAAATATTTTTTTAGAAAGCGCATGGTTTAACCCTATTGACATTCGGAAAACATCTTTTCGCCATAATTTAAGAACGGACGCAGCAAGTCGTTTTGAAAAAGGAATTGACATTAGTAATACAGTCAATATTTTAAAACGAGCAACCAGGATAATAAAAGAAATTTGCGGCGGAGAGATCGCATCGGAAATTGTTGATGTCTATCCACTTCCAAAAGAAAGGGCACAGGTTGGTCTAAAATATCACTTCCTGAAAAAACTGTCCGGGAAAAATTACCATCCTGATTCAGTAAAAGATATTTTAGTCAGTCTCGGATTTGAAATCGCAAGAGAAACGATTGACGAATTGATAGTAAGCGTGCCTTTGCACAAACCTGATGTTTCCTTACCGGCGGACGTGGTGGAAGAGATCGTCCGCATCGATGGCCTTGACAACATCGGGATTCCGGCATCAATCACCATGACACCTGCTGTCGAAAACAATCATAGCGAGAAAACTTTTCGTGAGAAAGTGGCCGACTACCTCGTGGGTCTTGGATTCCATGAGATCATCACGAATTCAATCACTAACCAGGTTTATTTTAATGATGAAGAGCTGGAAGGATCCGTAAAAATGCTGAATAGCCTGAGTGCTGAGCTCAACATCATGAGACCGTCGATGCTTGAAACAGGGCTGGAATCAATAGCTCATAATTTAAACCGGAGGAATAACAATCTGAAATTTTTCGACTTTGGGAAAACATACAGCATGACCGGCCCGGGAAATTATCATGAGACCGAACATCTATGTCTTTACATTACCGGTAATGCGAATGAAGAAAGCTGGCGAAACAAGGCGAATAAAACAGACATATTTTTTCTAAAGGGAGTGATTATTGCGCTATTGAAATTACTTGGAATAAATTCTTTCGAGTTCGAAAGTTCCGGTCACAAAAAAATAGCGCCTTTTCTGCGGGTACGTGTAGATGGTTTAGCAATGATACAATTCGGGGTCGTTCATCATTCCGTATTGAACCGGTTCGATATTAAACAGCCCGTTTTCTTTGGAGATCTTTTTTGGGATGAAATAGCAAAAGACACTGAAAAGAACGATTCAAAGATTGAGGATGTTCCAAAATTTCCGATCGTACATCGCGACCTGGCTATTATTGTTCCCGCTCAAACGAAATACACGGCAGCCGAAATGGTGGTACGGCGGCTGAAACTTCCCTGGTTAACAGATCTGAAATTGTTTGATGTCTTTGAAAGTGATAAATTGGGCAAAGAAAAAAAATCGCTGGCAATAAGCTTCAGTTTTCTGAACAGGGAGAAAACCCTCACAGATAAGGAAATTGATGAGGTAATGGGAATGATCATGAAAGCACTGGAAAAGGATTTACAGGCTGAAATCAGAAAACAATAATTTCACCACTGCTAATATCAATGGAATGGCTGAGTTGGAAATACATATAAGATCGGTACAGGAAAAACTGCAGCAGTTGTTAAAGCAG
>DASXOT010000087.1:0-4379 GCA_036494065.1 Chitinophagaceae bacterium | reverse complement strand
TTGCGAATTTTGAAATGGAAACTTCAGCAATTTATAGCCTGGGAAAACTGCTCGGTCATCAATGCCTTTCACTCAACGCAATAATAGCTAATCGTGTGAAGAGGGACTTTTCGAAGGATTCAGTAAGCACGGTCGACAATCTCATTAAAAAAGTCCTGACGATTATCAGTGATTCTTTATAATACTTAAGAGAACCTGGCTATGTGATTACCATTCCCAGGTGTCGAGAAGATATCCTGATTTTTTGGTCTTAGTGCATTGTAAATGGCTTTAGACCGGGTCTACGTCAACACATAGTAACATTAGGGACATCGGGTCACATTGTTCCCTTTGCAATTAGCTGCCATCCTGCCTAAACTCGCGGCTATCAGAGTTTGTAGTAATATTGCAGTAGCGGCGATGTCTTCAACAGTGGTCGCGATTCGTAAACCAATCCTGCTTCTTATCTATTATTTGCTATGAACATACAATTCCACAAATACCAGGGTACGGGTAATGATTTCGTTATTCTCGACAACAGGAAAAAGGAATATAATGGCCTTACTGCATCGCATATCCGCCATGTTTGCGATCGCAGATTTGGTATTGGTGGTGATGGGTTAATGCTGCTGAACGAAAAGGCGGGTCTTGATTTTGAAATGAGATATTTTAATGCAGACGGCAGGGAAAGCAGTATGTGCGGCAATGGTGGACGCTGCCTGATAAAATTTGCCTATGAGCTGGGCATTCACAAAACGCTTTACCATTTTGTGGCCGCTGACGGACCTCATGAGGCGGAGATTGACACAGATGGCATCGTTTCATTAAAAATGCAGGACGTGACCCGCGTTTCAAAATTTCACGGTGATTATATTCTCAACACAGGCTCACCGCACTATATAAAAATGGTAAGTGATGTAATGAATACAGACGTATTTAAGAAGGGTCGCGATATTCGCTACAGTAAAGAATTTGAGCAGGAAGGCGTCAATGAAAATTTCGTGGAACAGGTGCCGGATGAAGATAAAATTCTCATACGAACTTATGAACGCGGCGTAGAAGATGAAACATGGTCCTGCGGCACAGGCGTTACCGCTGCGGCACTGGTTTGTTATCACAATGAGAATGGGTTTAACGATGTAGAGGTCAAAACACTTGGCGGTGGCCTGCACGTAGAATTTGACCGACTCGATGATAATAATTATAACAATATCTGGCTGAGTGGCCCCGCGGAAAAAGTCTTTCAAGGGTCGATGGATTTATAATATCATCTGCTATCTGCTGAAGTCTTCTGAATTTTGTCTATTGAAATGTTTGAATTCTAAATCGCAGGTTATTCATTGATTAAACCACTAAGTTCACCACCTAACGCATGTTTGCGATAAATACTACGATTTAAATAGTAAACAAGAAATGGAAAATCAAATTTCTCCTCCCGGAAGTTTTAACCTAAGAGTCTACGGCGTGCTGCTCAACGAAAAACAGCAGGTATTGGTTAGTGATGAATACATCCGCGGAGGCTACTACACCAAATTTCCCGGTGGAGGATTGGAGATTGGAGAAGGAACACGAGATTGCCTGAAACGGGAGTTTAAGGAAGAAATGGATCTGGAGATAGAGGTGGGTGAGCATTTGTATACGACAGACTTTTACCAGGTGTCCGCATTCAATTCAACACAGCAGATTATTTCAATCTATTATTACGCAAGGGCTCTTGAAGACATCAGGGTGCCTCTCCGTACGAAGGAATTTGATTTTGATAAACAACAAATGGAAGTATACGAAAGAACAAAGACAACCGAGACGTTTCGGTTTATTGATTGCGCTAAATTTTCAGCAGATAGTGTGACTTTGCCCATCGATAAAATTGTGGCGGAGCTTGTCAGGAAGAGATTTTAATAGAAAAAGATCAGTCGAAAATTTAAATATTAAGTGAGTCAAGATTATTAAACTACAAATAGGTCAGAATGGATTTAGCAGTTGACCTTTAACGGTTGAGACTAATTCAAACGGGAGTATTGGCCACTCAAAAGAAATTACGGGCCAGTCAAACGCAATCGTCTTTTTCCCATTTATTTCCTTGTTTTTCCCATGGTTCCGGCTTTCTTCAATACGATATTTACAACCTGAAGTATATATACGTTCGCTGAGCATCGAGGGCAGCAGATATCTGCAACAATTAAACTTGATCAGGTTAGTTTTCTACACAAATTGATGCTACCCATCTATTGATGATGATCGTCCCAGAGGCCATCACATAATTCATGATGTAGTTAATAATGCAAATTTCGGTAGGCTGGAAGGCGGGGGAGGGAGGGAACCCTGGAGGGGTAAAATTGATGAAACATGTAAATCCATATCTTAAACAACCTACAGATTGACAACAGCAAAAGTTACAGAGTTGTCCTTAAAAATATTATCCATCACTTCTGTGGATTAATATATAACAGGTAAAACCCATCGATAAATAAAAATAAAATATTGGCGGTAATAAGCCATGCCGGCACCACGGCGAGCTTTTTCCGGGAAATAATCGCAATACCCAGGTAACATAGATTAGCTATAGGATTTAACAGAAAACCCATTACATATCCGATGATCACGATGTAAGAGGTAAGATCCTCGTCTTTTATCCATTTACTCAGTTGAATTGAAAAAGCAAGCAAGAAAAAAAGATTACAGATAAAAGCCACGCGTGATAATTTTAAAAGCCATCGCATCAGCTAATATCGGGAAAATATTTATGACCTTTCTCAAAAAACCGGGCAACATGCTATTAGCAAAACCTCCGTGAGTGATGCAGGCAGCAATAAAACACTTTTTGATAAATAATGACCTGGAAAGTATAAAAAAATTAGAAACGATGCAATCGCTTTTTCCAAAAAATATTCAACGCATCCTGATATTTGGAACTACCAATATAAATAATAAAAAGGCATAACTAAATAATTGCAAATTGATAAACTCCTGGTATTTTACGGTCCCGGGGGCTTATTTTTTTCACCTTTCATTTAAGGGCAAATTATTTTGATCTTATGCAGGCAGATCAAATCCAAATTCACTGCCCTCTCCCGCTATGCTCTTTACCCAAATCCGTCCACCTTCCGCTTCAATAAATTCCTTTGAAATGGCGAGACCCAACCCTGTACCTGTCTTACCAGAACCGGGTACTTTAAAGAATCGTTCGAAGATCCTGGGAAGGTATTCATCCGGGATACCGGGCCCGTGATCTTTGACAGAAAATCGTACAAAACCATCAGCTTTCTTCAGATTTACCACGATAGTGCTCCCTTCAATCGAATATTTAATGGCGTTTGTTAAGAAATTGTTCAGCACCCAGCCAGTTTTTTCGGCATCCATCTTAACAGTCGGCAAGTTGCTATCATACTCGTTTTGAAATTGAATATTTTTCTCTTTTGCAGCGCTAAATACCGCGCTTATTGCGCCTCGTGCTACGGTGGTTGCATCAGTCAACCTGATCTCTAATTGAATCTTACCGGCCTCCACCTGGCTCATATTAAGCAATTCACTCAGTATCCTGAGCATACGCTGATTGTCCTGCTTCAATTGCTGAACCAGTTCTTTCTGATCTTTTGTCAACTTTCCGTTACGCTGATCTTCCAATAATTTCAAACTGAAATCCGAAGACGCCAATGGTGTTTTCAATTCATGAGAGACAGTGGCAATAAAATTGGTTTTAGCAACATCCAGTTCCTTAAAAGAGGTTATATTCTTTACAACGATCACGGTATTCTTTACATCTTCCTGTTGCACTTCAAACATTTCTTTCGTAAAATAATTTTCGCGGCCATCTACGACTATTTTAAAAGGGATATTAGTCTTTTCATCCAGTAAAAAACGGAAAAGATCATTTCGCGTTGCAACTTCACTTGCCGGCCTGCTTATAATATCATTTGCCTGTACACCGAGTAACTGCAATGCCTGGTTATTGGCGAAGAGCACAATACTATTTTTATCAATGCCGATACTCGCATCTTTTAAACTATTAATGACAGCCTCGGCCCTTCCCTTTTCAAACATCAATTTATTCAGGTTGCTGTTTTCAAAATGTTCCAGTCTCTCCGCCATTGTATTGAAGGCTGAGGCCATTTGGCCAAATTCATCTTTATTACTTATATGGATACGATGCTCGTAATTTTTTTGACTTATTTCCTGGATACCTTCGATTAATGCCCGGATAGGGCTTGTCAATACCGATGGAAAATTGAAGGTGAATGTGAACGCAACAAGGAAAATTATGCCGGCAATCAATGAAAGGTAAGTCAGTCCATGCTGGGCCCTCACTTCCGTCTTCAGGTTTTTTCGCTGAATGGCGCTCATGTTGGCAACCAGGATAAAATGCAATTGCTGATGAATACTTTTTATAATGCTGTCTGACG
>DASXOT010000086.1:0-4509 GCA_036494065.1 Chitinophagaceae bacterium | reverse complement strand
TAACAGGTAAGGCAAATACTTACTATACTTCCGGCCCAGGTTAGGCTTTGCTACATCGTCCTGTATAAAAGTAATGATGGGTTCAAACAGACTTTGTGAGCCTTTTGGCGCCGTCATTACTCCTTCGCCTCTTTTATATCTTCGCGCGATTTTGAGCATAACCCACACCAATAGGGTTAAGGCAATAATCAGTTGAATTACGTTTCGCGTCAGGGAAAAATCATACACTTTCATGGTTTCGCTTATCTGACCTGTTTCATCAACGGCAACTATTTGACCTGCGTGATATTTCTTAGCATCAAGTTTCTTCAGCTTTCCTTCTGTAATGAGCGTATAACCCTTATAGTCGTCCTCCCCGTCATGGAATTTTGAAGACATAAAAAAAGAAAAGCCTTTCTGAGGAGAGTATAATATTACCGGAAGAGGAATGATAGCCTGGTGCACTTTTCCATCACCATCTTTATAGGAAAAAAAATGAAACTCGTGCGCATCCAGCACGTGGCCAAAAATGACTTCGTTGGCATCAAATGGGCTCTCATTCGGTTTTGCCTGGGTACTGGGCTCTCCCTGGGCAAAAATTACGCAGGAAAATAAGCTGAAAACCGCCACCAATAAGCATTTGACACATGCAAACACCATGAGGTTCTAAAATTTGCCGCAAAGATAGGGGGCAGGGAGTGAAAAACCAGAAAAGTTTAGAAGGAAAACTTGCCCCGTTTTTGGCTAATGATTATCTGTTTCCCGTTATCGATTTTGGACACTACTAAACTAAAAAATTCCTTCTGAAACGAATAGCCGTGCTGTTCCAACTAATGAATAATAAGTTTATGCCACTTTAGTCTTTTTGTCAAACTGCAATTGGTATAATTTATAATAATATCCTTCGAGAGAAAGTAGTTCTTCATGAGTACCCATTTCCCTGATTTCACCCTTATCGAGCACAATTATTTGATCTGCCTTCCGTATTGTTGAAAGCCGGTGAGCGATAACAATCGAAGTTCTTCCGGTGATCAATTTATCAATTGCTTGCTGGATGAGCATTTCGCTTTCAGTATCAACGGAAGAAGTAGCTTCATCCAGGATTAAGATGGATGGGTTATATAGTAGTGCCCGGATAAAAGACAGCAATTGCCGCTGGCCTAGCGAAAGAGTTGCTCCTCTTTCCATTACATTGTAATCATAATTGCCTGGAAGCTGCATGATGAAATCGTGCATGCCGATCAATTCAGCCGCCTCTATCACTTTTTCTCTTGAAATTCCCGGGTTGTGCAGCGTAATATTGTCCATAACCGAACCGGAAAAAAGGAATACATCCTGTAAAACAACCCCAATATTCTTTCTCAATACATCGAGTTTATATTCATCAATATTGACGCTGTCAATACTGATCATACCTTGTTGAATATGGTATAAACGATTCAGCAAACTGATGATCGTAGTCTTGCCACTTCCTGTATGACCCACGATCGCAATTGTTTCACCTGCATTTACTTTAAACGAAACATCCTTTAAAACAAATTGATCCGCGTTGTATCCAAACGATACATGATCAAAATTTATCTTACCGTGGATCTTTGCCGGAGAATAATTTCCCTGGGTTTTTATATAGTCATCATTATCCAAAACTTTAAATACCCGTTCGC
The DNA here is from genome assembly GCA_036494065.1 of Chitinophagaceae bacterium. Classification (GTDB taxonomy): domain Bacteria; phylum Bacteroidota; class Bacteroidia; order Chitinophagales; family Chitinophagaceae; genus VBAU01. Next base: position 2,866 of record DASXOT010000086.1, on the reverse strand, counting down.
TGGCTATCACACCCATTTGCAACACATTGAATTTATCGGCGATCACCCGTAGCGGGCGAAACAGTAAATTAAGGCACATATAAAACATCATCATCTTACCACCCAATTCTTTTGCTTCTACCGCTGAAGCACCTGCTCCTACGGCGATCCACCATACCAATAAACCAGTTGAAAGCGCCAGAACAATTTCAACAACAGGAAAGAAAACTGAATAGGCAAAGATGGCATCGATATTTGCGTTCCTGTGACCTTTATTTATCTTTCTGAATTTCTCAAACTCCCTGTCTTCCGCTGCGAATGACTGCACAACTTGCATGCCGGTGATATGCTCTTGTACAAAAGCGTTGAGTTGAGCTACGGCATTACGGACCCTGATAAAGGATTTATTCACGCTTTCTTTGAAATAATAAGTAGCCAATATGAGAATGGGAAAAGGCGCAAGACATACTAAAGTCAATCGCCAGTCTACATAAAACATGAACAATAAGATCGAAACAATTGAGAGAAGATCTGCGATGATGGGGACAAGGCCATCTGAAAAAATATCATTAATAGCTTCTATATCATTAATTGTTCGTGTGGTGAGTGTTCCGATTGGAGTTTGATCAAACTGGCGCAGATTCAGATCCACCACTTTTTCATAAACTTTCACCCGCATATCTCTTACTACGGTTTGCCCCAGCCATGCGGTGATATACGTAAAATAAAAACGAAAAGCACATTCAATGAGCAACAGTCCAATCTGGATAACCGTCATCCAAAGCACCCATTCCAACATTTTGCTGGCAATGAATTTATCAACGGTGATTTTTATCAGGTAAGGACGGATGGGTGTAATGATCGCAAGAAATACGGCAAGCCATACGGAAAGATAAAAACGTCGTTTATATGGCGCAGCAAAACGAAACACCCTTTTGAGGCTTTCGAAATCAAATAACTTTTTTAGTCCTTCGCTGGCCATGATTGTTATCGATTTCAATAAAGGTTGCAAATTTACGCATGTGCAATTAAAGCTGTCGCCCGGTATAGTACAGCCGGAAACATTTCACTCTTCACTTCCCATTGCTTTCTTATAAGCTTTGATGAAAATAGCTCCCAGGTTTTTATACGGAGGGATATAATCTTCGAAACCTTCAGTTTTGCCGGCATTTTTTTCAAACTCTTTCCAGAATGGTAACCAGTCTACATTTTCACCATTTCGCATTTTCTCCATGAGAATATTAAAAAACGGCTGGTTAATAGCCATCTTGCCCGTTTGTTTGGATGCGATGATATGAGCATCGGGCGAATGTTTCAGCACATCGTTAATCAAATTGTACCCACCGCATGAACCCAAATATACTATCCTTGCCGAAGGCTGAATATAGTCAATCGTCGTTGGCACCCAATAACTGTGACCTCGATGAACAACAATGGAAGGATGAATATTTTTTTCTGCCAGGTAACTATTCAATGAATCCTGGGCTTTATCTAACTCACCACTTTCTTCATCAAGTGGCTTATTAGCATAAACCAATATCGGTTTACCCTTTGCCGACGCATATGCAACCCAATATTTGTTGTCCTGCACCCTTTTCCAGTTATTATTGGCAAACTGTGGAGTAAAACTCGCCCAGTTCATCCGCCCGTCCTCATCTCCATAAAAAAAAGATTCCATGACAACTGTACCGTTGTTAACGCCAGCCAACGATGCATAACTGACATTGTAGACCGGCGGTATGCCAAATTCTTTAGAAAGGTCAATATGATTGTTGCTATCTGCCGAAAGAAAAAGTTTGTAAAGCAAATCATACATTACAATCCCCCGTTTGTCATTACTCACAATATTTCTGTCATAATTAGCTTTTATATTTAAAAGCATTTTGTCTGCAAGCGGCTTTATCGTTTCTACTACACTGGCATACGAATCCGCCACATCCACTCCATCTTCAAGCCCGTTTGATTGTTCCAGTTTTCCAACGAATGCCCGCATTAATTTTTCAGCATCACTTTCATCTCCCGGATCTTTTGATTTTTGAAAAGTGCCCAGGAAACTACTGAGCGTATTATATCCGGCGCACATTTTTATAAACTTCCTGTATTTATCGAACCTCACACTCATTAATAATGAATCACCGTGTTGGTTGATCTTTTCCATCATTAACGGGTATACACCTTTTACAAAACTGGAGGTATAAATAATGCCATCGGTGGTTACAGCCAGGTAATAAAGTTCTTCTGCGGTCAGGGGCTGAATGATCTTAAAACGTACGGAAAGATTTTCAACTTCGTGAAGCGCATTGATCGTATTCACAAAAATATCTGTCGCTTTAGTTTTGATCCTTTCATCGAGTTCTTTGTAGCCATAAGCAGTATCCCTGTTTAGTGCACGCTGAATATAATCAAGATGCGTTTTGATAAGGAGTCGATAATATCCAACGGAATCATCTTTTACAGCATCAATATCACCAATCGACAATCTACCCTTCATAATTTCATCCAAAAAAGGAAAGTACCAGCGACCGCTATTGCTTAATGCCATTTTGGAAACCGCACTCACCAGCGGATCATCAATTTTGCGTATTGCAGTTGCCAGCCTATTATTGGCCGCTGCAAAATCATATAGTTGACCAGGATCGCGATAGCCAGCAACTTTCACTAAACTATCCAGGAACGGCACATCGGTATTGTCCCGAAGTTTTAGAAAGACCTGGTCCGGATGTAAGCCGCAATACTTTTTTATCAGGATGAACTGGCTGTTTTTATAGCCTTCATTTTTATCAAAGATTCCCGCACCGATAAGATTCAATCCTACGTCATATGGCAGGGTCGAAATTATTCCATCGATCGGGGCATTCGCAATATCTGCGTGTACACATTTTTCATA
>DASXOT010000085.1:0-5665 GCA_036494065.1 Chitinophagaceae bacterium | reverse complement strand
TGGAACTTAAATTGCCTATTTGCTCGGTGGTAAAACATTTGGAAAGAAAGTATTTCCTTGCTTCGCCAAGCATGCCATCATCATTTGTCTTTCCGGCCATCTTTCTCCGCAATTTCAGGAAATCATCATTAGTGGCTGCGTTCTGGCATTTTTTTGATTCAGAGGTATCAATCTTGTTTTTACCAAATGGCCAGAGTTTTACAGGCTCAACCTTTTTCTCATCCGACCTCTTTTCTTTATTGGCATCATTTTTATTTTTATTAAAAAGTCCAATTTTTTTTGTTTGATCATTTTTAGTTTCCAGACGCGATTGGTTTGTCTTCTCTGCAGTATCAGTATTCATATCCAAAAACTTCTTGTTATCATTCGTTAAATCCGGTTTTGATTCTTCTACGGCTGCGGGCGTACTTTCCGCGGCTATTAGGATTCTAATCGTGTCTTTACCCCCATTTTCATACCCGTCCACAAACACCGATTCGAAGCCTTCCGCTGTGTTGATCGCTGACAACTTTTCTACATGCGATGGCTTGTATACCAACTCAGATTTAACCGCCGGATCTTTAGTGACAACGTCAGGCTTTGGTTCGCTTGTGTTGGTGACGTCTTTTTTTTCTGTGGTTGATTGATCAATTGAGGTGCCGGTTGATGCTGGTTTGCTTTCTTCCTTTTTTGCGATCGAATTAGTTTCAACGGAATCAGGCTTCTGCTCCTTAACGACTGTCACATCTTTCTTCCCGGCTGGCAATTTTTCAGTGGGTTGGGGCGCCACTTCGGGCTTCTTTTCTTCCTTTACCACAGCCTCCACAATCACAGGAGTCTTCTCGTCTTTGTCAACAGTTTGTACCAACACCGGTTTTTTTTCATCGCCCTTGATAAAAATTACATTTTGCTTCAACGACGGATCGTCTGTAGCCTTTGAAAGCATATCGGTAAATCCATTTACCTGGGAACCGGGATTCTGATTCAATAGCGCAGAGCTTTTGTTGCCTGAGGAAGACATCAATACGCCTAAGGTCTGCAAATCAAATAAGCCCCAACCTTTGTCTCCCAAATCTTTGATCAGGTACCCGTGATCCTTTCTATTTAGAGTAGTTGTAAAATCAAGGTCGAGGGTTTTTCCAGGAAATCCCAATTTGAAATTATAGGTACTATCAACCAGCTTCGGAAGAATTAAATAGCCGGTTTTAGTCGAACTATAAAGTTTGTCGTTCATGCGTATAAAAAAAGGATCCCCAGATTCCGTCTGCAGGTATATAAAATAAGTACGCTGTGCGTTGACGAAGATGGTAATGGTGGCAAAAAACCAAACCAGGAAAGTTCTCTTCATGTCGGGGTTGAATTTCATTTCAAATTTATGTCAATTATTGCTATAACAGCCTGTTAAATAAACTGCCATCTATCATTTTTCTTTTTCACGATTGGTGCATAACTCTATTTTTGTGCTCCTCAAACTTGAATTATGAAAAAACTATTCGCCTGCCTGTTCTGCACTATCTCCATTCATTTTTTAATGGCGCAACCAGGAAGTGAACAAACTGACACAAGCTGGAAAAAAGAATACAGGGAAACAGCGACCAGGATCAACGACCTTGTTCATACAAAAGCAGATGTGAAGTTTGACTTTGCCAAAGTATATATGTACGGACAGGTTTGGATCACTCTTCGCCCTCATTTTTATCCGACTGATTCACTGCGGCTGGACGCAAAAGGCATGGATATTCATAAAATAGCGATTGTAGAAAATGGAAGTGAAAAGCCTTTGAAATATGACTACGATAACTGGCAATTGAATATTCATCTTGATAAAACTTACAAAGGAGGCGAGGAGTATACAATCTTTATTGATTACACATCAAAGCCAAACGAAGTGCAGGTAAAAGGCAGCGCGGCTATCACGGACGCAAAGGGTTTATATTTTATCAATCCAACCGGCGAAGACAAAGACAAACCAACGGAAATATGGACACAGGGCGAAACAGAGGCCAATTCAGTCTGGCTGCCCACCATCGATAAACCCAATCAAAAAATGACCGATGAAATTTCCATGACCATCCCGGATAAATACGTCACTCTCTCCAACGGCGATTTAACCAGCCAGAAAAAAAATGCGGATGGCACGAGGACTGATACCTGGAAAATGGATCTGCCCCATGCGCCTTATCTTGTGTTTATGGGCGTAGGTGACTATGCTATTATTAAGGATAAATACAAGAATAAGCAGGTTAACTATTATGTGGACAAAGAGTATGCATCAGTTGCTAAAAAGATTTTTGGCAATACACCAGAAATGATGGCTTTCTACTCAAAAATAACCGGGGTGGATTATCCCTGGTCTAAATATTCCCAAATAACGGGGCACGACTATGTAAGTGGTGCCATGGAAAACACAACAGCTACTTTGCATTCCGACGCAGCACAGCAGGACGCCAGGGAATTGACAGATGGAAATAGTTGGGAAGACGACATTGCCCATGAGCTGTTTCATCAATGGTTTGGTGATTATGTAACTACTGAAAGCTGGAGCAATATTACTCTTAACGAATCATTTGCTAATTACAGCGAAACACTGTGGGATACATATAAATATGGTAAAGATGCGGGCGATGAAAAAAACTATAACGATATGCAAGGCTACCTGGGAAGCGTCAGCAGTAGCAGAAACGACCTGGTACGCTTTTACTATCACGATAAAGAGGATGTGTTTGACGCGGTAAGTTATAACAAAGGCGGCCGCATCCTGCACATGCTAAGAAACTACGTTGGAGACAGCGCATTTTTCAAAGCCTTAAATCTTTATCTCACAACAAATAAATTTAAATCCGCCGAAGCTCAGCAGCTTCGGCTGGCTTTCGAAGTAGTTACCGGCAGGGATCTAAACTGGTATTGGAATCAATGGTACTATGGCGCAGGCCATCCTAACCTTGATATTAATTGCAGCTATGATGCTGCCTCAAAAAAAGCACAGGTAATAGTCAATCAAACCCAACAAACAGGCAAAGTCTTCAAATTGCCAGTCGCTATTGATATCTTCAACGGCCCAAACAAGACGAGGTATAAGGTGTGGGTAGAGGATAAAGTTGACACATTCTCATTCACCTCCGCTTCAAAACCAGATCTTATAAATTTTGATGGAGATAAAATTCTTTTATGCACAAAGAAGGAAAACAAAACGCTCGATGAATATATCTTTCAATATAAAAATGCCGGAAGTTATCTTGACAGAAGGGAGGCTATCTTTTTTGCATCGCAACATCAGGACGATCCAAAAGCCGTTGATTTTTTGAAACTTGCGTTAAAAGATAAATATGACGGCCTGAGAAACTTTACCATCGTCCGGCTTAATATGAAGGACGAGAACATAAAAAAGGAAATGGAGCCTGTTCTCGCCGACCTTGCCAAAAATGACCCAAAAAGAACCGTAAAGGCAAATGCCATTGATGCATTAGGTGCCTACGAAAATGTCAAGTATGCTGCTTTGTTCAAGGCTGCTCTCAACGACTCATCTTATGCTGTTGCGGGTAGTGGCCTGGATGCATTGTACGATGTAGATAGTTCAAGTGCCATAACAGAAGCAAAGCGCTTGTCCATGCAGAAACAAAAAGGCAGGCTCGCCGGCGTGATCGCTTCGGTTCTGATGACCGAATCACTTGCTGACTCTATGTTGACCCAGTTTGAACATACTCCGCTCTCGCAAAATAAATTCAACATGACTCAACCCATTGCGGATTTTTTGGGCAGGACAAAAAATATGAGCATGTTTAAAAGAGGGATTGATGACATTGTCTCCTTCCGCGACGCGATCCCGGAATCTTTCAGAGGACAAACAGATCCTTATTTCAATGGAGTGTTATTAAAGGGACTTGCAGAAAGGAAAAAACAATTAGGCCTTACTGACCAGGCAGACTATATCATTTCAAAACTGCCGGCAGCTGACAAGAAAGGATTTTAAGAAATTAGCAAATTAAAATTACTTACGCATCTGAGGAGAATACTGAGGGGCACTGGGGTAATAACACAAAGGCAGATAATTAACCCATGATCATTCAATTTTGACCGCGATTAAAAAAGTAAAGCCATAAAAACCATCATCCAACCAACAAATTGCAGGCCCCGGCTTTGTTCATGTTTACCTAATTTTATCAGATGTCCAGAGTGAAAATTGAACTGCCTTCAAAATTTTCGTTTGAAACAATTATTCCTATTCGTATCACCGACCTGAATTACGGAAACCACGTGGGGAACGACACCATTTTATCTATCCTTCATGAGGCGAGAGTTCAATTCCTTAGACATTTTGATTATGGTGAACTAAGTTTTGGTGGTGTGGGATTGATCATGAGTGATGTAGCCATTGAATTCAAAAGTGAAATATTTTACGGGGAAAAGATCATTACTTCGGTCACGGCCGGAGAATTCAGCAAATTCGCTTTTGAAGTCTACTATAAATTGGAGAAAGAAAATAATGAGAAAAGGATATTAGTTGCCATCGCGAAAACGGGAATGGTTTGCTACGATTATTCAGTAAAAAAGATCGCAGCTATCCCGGAAGAGGTAAAAAACAAATTGTCGATTTAACTAAAATCATTCATTCCATATCTTCCAGCTTTCTTCGGCCTGATAAACGAGCATATCGTAACCGTTTTGCACCAGCGCTTTTCTCTCTCTTCCTTTTTTTAGGAATAAAGTTTCGGCGGGGTTATAGATCAAATCAAAAAGGAAATGCTCGTTTGTGATAGCATTATAGTTCAACGGAGGGAGTTCATCTTTATGAGGGAACATGCCTACAGGTGTTGTGTTAATGATTAATTTGTTGCTGTTGATCGTCTGCTCCGTGATCTGCTGGTAATCCAGACTTTTTGTGGATGGTTTGCGGGAAACATACTGCCAGGGAATACCCATCTTTTGCAAAACAAACCCGACGGCTTTTGCTGCACCACCCGTTCCCAGAATCAAAGCATGGTCATGCCACGGTTTGAGATTGTTCAATAATGACCTTTCAAATCCTAAAACATCCGTGTTATAACCTATTAATCTCTTGTCAAGGATCCTGATACAATTGCACGCCCGTACTTGTTTTACGATATTATTCGCTTCTGCCAGGAATGGCAATACCGACTCTTTGTAAGGAATGGTTACGTTCAATCCCTCCAAGCCGGAATTTTCATTAAGGATTTCAGGAAGTAAATCGATGGTTGGCAACTGAAAGTTCTCGTAGCTACAATCCCTGATCCTTTCCTTTTTAAATTTCTCGGCAAAAAAATTTTTGGAGAAAGAATGTGTCAATGGATAACCGATTAACCCAAACAGACGCATCAGTTTTTTTCATCCAAATATAGACTGAAAGTATCACCCCGTAAACCGATTCGCATGGATTCAAGCGGCAATACTTCCGACGGTGCAATATTTCCAAGATTCACGTTGCATCCCAGTAGCTCTATGAAGTAAAGTTGTTGTCCTTTTTGCGGCGCTTCCCACAAAATTTTTTCTCCCGAAATTTGTGTAAGGATTTCGTTTACCAGTCCCTGCCGCACTTCGCCATTATCGCGGTATAATCCCACATTACCGGCTTCACGCGCTTCTGCAATAACATAGGAAGCCCCGGCATTAAGTTCGGCCTGCATCAATTGAATCCATTTATAAGGGGGCATTATATTCGCTGCATCCT
>DASXOT010000084.1:0-4856 GCA_036494065.1 Chitinophagaceae bacterium | reverse complement strand
GCAAACGATCATGCCTGTACAATTGCAGTGTATTGTAAACAACGGCTTTTGTTTTATTAAAGCGCTCCATCATTAAAATGGTAATAACGTCAACTGGGTCTTGTATCCAGGTCTCTTCTGCATCAATCAAAACCCCGACATTCTTTTCATCGGCCGTTCTGCAAATTTTCTCTAGCCTATTTTTGACCCTTTGCCATTCCTTTTTTTCATCGGGCGATAGCGCGTCTAAAGCCCTGGAAAATCTTTTCATCAAAGAACCCGAATTCTGTTCAACAGAATGATCCAATTTTTGTAACAACGTGAAGCGCGAAATGCCGGTAATCTTTACACTCATAAATGGAATGTTGGGCTGAGTACCTGCATAATTGATGACGCGAATAAATTCTTCAGTCGCGTGATCAAATGCGTCCTCGCCGTGACCACCCCCCTCTACGCCATAATCCAATATCACCTTAACACCATATTCACCCAATTTCATGGCAGCAGCGGCAGTTTCTTCCAGCGTTTCTCCTCCAACAAATTGCTTGAAGATCGACCGGCGGATCAAGCCTTTTACCGGCAAACCAGCACGAATGGCCCAGGGCGTGAACCTGGTTCCTAATTTTACCAGCCATTGGTAGCCCATGGATCTAAAGAGAAAACGAGCTCTTTTTAATTCCTTATTCGTTTTATAGGCAAAGGCATTTTCAGTATTGTCAAATGAAATGAGTGGCCTTGAATCCATACTAAAAGTTTGACGAAGGCAAAGGTAAAAGGCAATAATCAATTGGCAACATGGGCTGCAAATTGCAGCATCGCTCAACTATCTTTACAAAAAAATATACGATGGAGACAAAAAGATCTTCGGATAGTTTGACAATGATGACAGAAATAGTTCTTCCCAATGATACAAATATATTTGGCAACCTGATGGGAGGACGCCTGATGTACTGGATGGATATCGCTGCCGCGATTGCCGCCCAAAAACACTCTAATTCGGCCGTCGTCACCGCTTCCGTGGACAATATCTCATTTCAATATCCTATAAAACTTGGAAATACCGTTCACGTAGAATCAAAGGTGACCAGGGCATTTAATACTTCCATGGAGATCTACTTAAAGGTATGGGGGGAAGATCATGTACAACAATATAAATACAAAAGCAATGAAGCTTATTACACATTTGTTGCTCTTGATGCAAGTAATCGTCCCAAGCCGGTTCCCGGCTTGATGCCTGAAACCGAGGAAGAAAGAAGATTATTTGACGGAGCTTTGAGAAGAAGGCAGCTAAGGCTGATCCTGGGAGGCAAAATGAAGCCCGACGATGCCGCGGAATTGCGGGCGTTATTTGTAAAAGACGACAGCGAGTAAATTGATAATAGATAAAAGTGAAAAGAAAAGGCATAGGTGATAATGAATAGAGGATGAATTATAGACGGTAAGCTGTGGAGTAACTAACGACAGAGATAATCTGCCACCCCAAACTTTTAGTTATTAGTTTTTAGTTATCATCTATTCATTATCATCTGTCCACTATTTGTCTGTTGTTTCCCAATGATGTGCGCCCTTCATCATGTGTGTCTTGCTTTGCTCAATTGCGTCCATGATCTGGGCTAAGATTTTTTCGGCGGGCGCATCGTAATCTACCTGTAATGGTTTTTTAAACGTCACCGACAACTGCGATCCTTTCTTTTTAAATTTCAAGCCTTTTTTATTGAAGGCTCTCCAGAAACCATTAATGATAACCGGGATTACTATCGGCCTTGTTTGTTTAATAATAAAGGCTGTTCCTTTTCGGGCAGGGGCAAAGGGCTTCGTTGTTCCTTGTGGAAAAGTGATGATCCAATTATTTTCCAGCGCCCTGGTTATTTTCCTCGTATCTGAAGGATCGAGTCCGCGTCGCATTTCTTTTCCTCCGATCCGCCATGTTCGTTTTACGGTTAATGCTCCGGCCAGTGTAAAGAAACGGCTGATCCAACTGCCCCGCATCGTTTCTTCCGCGGCCACATAATACACGCTGGTAAAGGGATTTAATAAATAATAAGGCACTCCCAACCTGTTTTTTTTTCTCCATTTGACTGCACAAAAGATATGTAGGAAGGTGATAACGTCAGCAAAATATGTCTGGTGATTACTTACGAACAAGACATTTCGACGAGGAAGACCTTCTATATTTTCGGTGCCTGAAATCTTTAAGCGATTCACCCAGACCAGGCCGGGGTAAGAGATAGCACCAACAATCGCGTATACAACCGCTCTAACAATTTTTACCCGTTTTAATTTCTCAAAAAAAGGAGCCACCGTTAGTCTTTAATTTTCAAAATACAAATTAGAATACCCAATGTCGCAATTTATTTGGAATTTTTAAGTGTATCAACGTTGGTTAATAAAAAGGCTCCTGGAAAGGAGCCCTGTGAAATTAATAAACCTGACTAACTATCTGAAAAAATTGCAAATCTCATTCTTGCCAAATGCCTTGTTCTCTATAATCGGGTTTGGAAACTTTGCTTTTATGTAATTCGGGGAGACGGATTGTACGACCTCACAATTATTAGAACATCTTTTATTAAAAAAACGTACCAAAAAATATTACGTATAAAATGAAGAGTTTTTAAAAATGTTGTGGAGGGAATTCCACATAAACGTGCCGATAATCTGAGAATTCAATGCTCATCTTTTTTCAACTCTTATGGTTACCGGATAATGGATATTCACTCCGGTGTATATTTTCCCGGGAGGGCGAAATTTATCTGGCCTTAAAATTGGGTATTTATTCCTCTCAATCTTGTTTTCATGAAGCATTTATTCTACACTTTGCGCCACAAGGCGGATCTCATATTCCAAAATAATATCGCCACCAAAGATCGTCCCCTGAGCTTTCAAATAATGGTTGCAGCCCTTTTCACCATAGATGTCATTGCCTTCATTTCCTTTTGCATCATCAAAATAGTTTCCGGCTAATATGGTTTATCATGTCTATTAGCATTGGTTATTGTTGTTATAGACGATCATGAGTAAGTACTCTTTAGTGGTTAATGTTGGGTTGGAAAACGAAAAAGCGTCCCGGATCACAGGACGCTTTGGTTATTTTAAACCTGTCAAGCATTTATGACTCGCTTTTTTTGCTATCGTCTGTTTTTTCTTCCTCTTTTAACTTGGCCTTGATCTCTGCTAATGCTCCCAGGTCACCCAGCGTAGCTTTTTCAACCTTGCCTTGAATATTCTTCACTACTTTCTTGGTCTTTTCCGATTCTACTCTTGCTTCCTTTTTAGCAGCTTCTCTTTCTTCGATCTTAGACTGTTCCCAAATACGGGTGTGTGAAAGAACAATTCGCTTTTCATTTCGGTCAAATTCAATCACCATGAATTGCGTAGTTTCATCCGCACCGACAGTTTTTCCATCTTCCTTGAAAAGATGACGAGCCGGAGCAAATCCTTCAAGCCCATAAGGCAATTGAACCAGGGCACCTTTGTCATCTCTCCGAATGACGGTGCCTTCATGAATCGAACCAATCGCAAACGTATCCTGCAATGTATTCCAGGGATCTTCTTCCAATTGTTTATGCCCGAGTTGAAGCTTGCGATTTTCCTTATCGATTCCAAGAATTACTACCTCAATATTCTCTCCCACCTTTGTATATTCGGAAGGATGATTAAAGCGCTTCAGCCAACTCAGGTCGCTAATATGGATCATACCTCCAATACCAGGCGCTAACTCAACAAACACGCCGTAAGGAGTAATGTTCTTCACCAGGCCAGTATGCCTGCTTCCTTCGGGGAATTTGGTTTCAATAGTGCTCCAGGGATCTTCACTAAGCTGTTTGATCGACAAGCTCATTTTGCGATTATCCTTGTCAAGGGTCACGATCTTAGCCTCGTATTCATCACCTAATTTGAAAAATTCTTTGGCATTGATAGGAGAATTGGACCATGTAATTTCACTCACATGCACCAGGCCTTCAACACCGGGAAGAATTTCGAGGAAGGCACCATAATCTTCAATATTGACCACTTTGCCTTTTACAATTTCGCCTTCTTTGATATTGTCAGGAAGTACATCCCATGGATGCGGAGTCAGTTGTTTCAATCCAAGGCTGATACGTTTTTTCTCATCATCAAAATCCAACACAACTACGTTGATCTTTTGATCGAGTTTTAACACTTCACCCGGATGCGAAATTCGTCCCCATGAAATATCAGTTATATACAACAAACCGTCGAGCCCACCGAGATCCATGAAGGCACCGAAGTCGGTAATATTTTTAACCGTTCCTTCCAACACCTGGCCTTTTTCCAGCTTGCTCATGATCTGCGCGCGCTGTGCTTCGATATCGCTTTCGATAAGCGCCTTATGCGATACTACGGCATTCTTAATGGCTTCATTGATCTTAACGACCTTAAACTCCATCGTTTTGCCTACAAATTGATCGTAGTCGGTCACCGGCTTCACATCAATTTGCGAGCCTGGCAGGAATGTTTCCATTCCAAATACATCTACGATCAATCCGCCTTTTGTTTTTGAGGTAACAGTTCCGGTAATGACCTCCCCTGTCTTATTTACTTCAACAATTCTTTCCCATGCACGTGTAATGCGTGCCTGGCGGCGGCTTAGATTCAAATGACCTTCACGGTCTTCTTTTTCGACCACCATTACTTCCACTTCATCGCTGATCTTGAGACCTGGGGTATCACGAAATTCATTAAGTGAAACCAGCCCATCGCTTTTGAAGCCGATGTTAAGCACTACATCCGTTTTTGTAATGCCTACCACAGTTCCTTTAATGAGCGTACCATCTGTGATCGCAACAAAAGTGTTTTCGTACACCTTGTCATATTTCTGCTTTTCGTCAGCATTGTAAACAGTAACATTGCGTTTG
>DASXOT010000083.1:0-6122 GCA_036494065.1 Chitinophagaceae bacterium | reverse complement strand
TGGATAGTGGACAGATGACTGTGAGAAGGTTAAAGATGAAGGCGGTTCTGATTGCTGTCAAATATCATCTGTCCACTATCATCCATCCATAGCCGTTCAGGCAATATCGCGCAAACGAGGTTTGAATCCCTGTTTCATAATTTATTTCGCTTGACCTGCCCAAGTGATGCGTCCAATATTATTTTGAAGTAAAATCATCGATCAGTTTCATCACCATAGCCCCCTCATCACCGGTATTGGGATTGGGCCCTTCATCGAGGAAATATTCCACTATTTTTTCGATCATGGGTTGTTGCACATGTTGCAATGGCTCGAACGCAATTTCTTCCGCTTTACCATTCACCGTAACGGTGATGAGTTTATGATCAAAAAAAGGAAATCGAATACTTCCTCTCTCACCTACGATCTCGCAAATATCTCTTTCATCGTTTTTCGAAGTACTAAAACACCATGCACCGTCAAACACAATTTGGCTTTTAAATAAAATAGTTCCAACGACCAGGTCATCTGCCGGATAAAGTTCTGATTGGTTCAATGCAATTCCTGACGCTGAAAGAGGCTCACCAAAAAAGTAAATCATCAGGTCAAGCTGATGAGGGGCAAGATCATGAAACAATCCGCCACCGGCAACCGAAGGATCAACTCTCCAGGCTAGCTTAGGCACACGAAGTTCTTCGGCAGAAAGGCAAGGTTTATACAATTCCGATCGAACTAATCTTACCTCACCGATGATCTTTTCAGCTAAGAGCTGTTTTATCTTTTTAAAAACTGGCTGCTGGCGACGATAATGCGCAACAACCAATTTTATATTTTTTTCTTTTGCCGCATTTGCCATCCTCGTTGCTGATGCCGCGTTTATTGACATCGGCTTTTCTACATAAACAGGTTTTCCAGCGTCCAACACTGCCATTGTATATTCTTCATGAGATGATGGTGGAGTAGCGATATATATAGCATTGACATCTGGGTCATTAATAAGATCACGCGCATTTGAATAGCATCGCGGCACGTGATGACGGCGTGCATAATCCTTTGCCTTCTCCTCATCGCGGCGCATTACAGCAAGAAGCTCGGAATTCTTTACTTTATTGAATGCAGGGCCACTTTTTAATTCCGTCACGTCACCACAACCGATAATACCCCATCTTATCTTTTTCATTTCATTTGTTTTTCGGTTCAATCAAATCCCAAAGATTACCATATAGGTCACTGAAAACGGCCACCGTACCATATAATTCAACCTTCGGTTCTCGCACAAACTGGATTCCATCCCGGCACATATTATTATAATCCCGCCAAAAATCATCTGTATAAAGAAATAAAAAAACGCGGCCACCCGTCTGATCACCTACCCTGCTTTTTTGCTCTCTGTTAGCGGCCTTTGCCAGGAGTAAGCAACAATCCTTCGATTTGCCAGGCGATATCAATACCCATCTTTTTGTTTCGCTTAATACCGTATCCTCGATTAATGTAAAATGAAGCTTTCCCGTATAAAATTCAATCGCCTCATCATAATCATCAACTACCAATGTAATATGCCCAAGATATCGTTCCATTATTTGTATTCACTCATCATTAAGTTTGTAGATATTGGATTGTCTGTCATTTTGTACCCTTTGTACAGACCGAAACAAAGAAAATATTTATGCAGGCCTGAAAATGAATTGCAGTCAGCTATGATTCTATTTTTTGTTTAACCACCCATTATCTTTCAACCAGTCAACAAGACGTTGTGGCCATGTTTTGATAGTATTTAAAGAAGAACGATAGCCCATATTGAAGGCGTGGTTACCCTGTTCATATAAGTGCATCTCAACCGGAACGCCCGCTTTGCGATGTAGCTGGAGCAATCGTACAATTGTTTCCGAACAACATGTATCGTCATTTGCGGCTAATAAAAATGTAGGCGGCGAGGCCGGCGCGACGAAATCCGGGGTAGCGAGGGGGCCGGGATAAATTAATACCTGGAAGGCGGGCCGTGCAGTAAGTCGATCAATCTCGTCATTGCTGGCGAAATTTTTATCTGTATAATGATACGAAACCCAGCCTGCCTCTTCGCCACCCGCTGAGAAACCCATTACTCCTATTCTTGACGTGTCAATTCCATATTCTTTTGCCATACTTCGCACCAATCGCATAGCACGAAAAATATCCTGTTTCGAATTTTCAGGTTTGTAAAGAGAATTTTCTTCTCTGAACAAACGGTATTTTAAAACGAAAGCTGCAATACCCAGGCTGTTTAGAAATTTTGCCGGGTCCCTTCCCTCCGAATTAAAGACGAGTGCTCGAAAACCGCCGCCCGGGCAAATGACAACAGCTGCTCCAGTCGCTATTTCCTTTGGTGGCAAAAAAATAGTCAGTGTAGGATTATTAATATTTTTTACCCACCAATCCTTTGCCTGTTCTGGTTCTTTTTTTTTGTTCTCAAAACCGGGCGCTCCGTTCTTCCACAAAGGGATAACGATTGAATCGTTTTGAGCAAAAATGAAAACAGGAAAAAAAAGACAAGCTATCAATAAGAAACTAGCGGCTTTCATGCAATAGAATTTTGTTTCAAATGAAGATAGTGAATAAATGATAACAAGCTTTTCTTGAAAATTTTGCTCGCGAGTCACTACTTTAGGTTTCATTGATAAAGATGCCATCGGGCGTAACCAAAAGTTTCTCAAAAAAAATTACTTAGAAATATATCCGCAAAGCTCCACGAAGAGTGGTGCTGCTTCCTAAAAAATATCTTCGCTCAAAACATCCTATCTGAATTTTATTAGGCTTAAGCATGTAGAGGAAATTGCTTTCAACTACGAAATCGTTTCTCCCGCCATTTGAATAACTGTTCTTCATAAAGATGGGCGTGCAATCGATATAACTCTTCTTAAACTTATATACAAAGGTAGATTGGATAATATACCCATTCAACGCCTTCCTGGCCGAAGCTGAAATCTTACTGCTCATGATCTTGCCGCTATATAAGTAAGCAATAACAGGAAAGGTCGAAAATTTTCCAAATACAAATGCCGATGTGATGCCTGGCGCAACGATCCATCTCCCTCTTCCAAGTCCATCACTAAAATTTCCCGTAGGCACATAAGAGTCAATGATGAAACCAAAAGCCCCGGGCATCTTTGAATATTTTTTATACGGAATCCAATAGTACCGAACACGGAGATCGCCCAATCCGAATTTATTGGAAGACGTAGCATAGAGCAGCGGAATTTCTATATGAAGGGCATGATGTTGATCCGCAGAAGCCAGCACCAGGTTGGCTCGGTAGCCATACGTTCTTTTACTACCTCCCAGGAAATTATATTCTAAGTTATTACTTAGCCGGTTATATAAATTGGTCGGCTTCGAAGGATCAATATGTTTGATGTTTTGTGCAATTGCTTTAACAAAAGCCAGATTGAATAAAATAGGAAGCAGCAGACCTATCTTTTTGATATCCATGCGAGAAATATACAAACAGATCAACAAAACATATTAAAAAATCCGCGGAAATAATAAATGAATGGCTAATAATTTGTAATTTTATCGACTCGTCACGATCACGAATGAATTAGGAGGCCATATCCCGTGAAATTGAATTGAATAAATTCCTATCTTAAACTTCTTTTTTGCCTTTAGTTTGTCCAACGTCTTATAATAACTGAAAAAGTAAATCATTAAAAAGGATGCCCTGGTATATGAAGCTCCAGCTATTTTTTTTTCTGCTCGCTAGTAACGTATGTTTTGCTCAGAATTGGATGGGTGAAGTAATGGTAGGCACATCGGCCTATAATGGTGATCTGACGGAACAGGCAATTTCGCTGAAAAGACTTTTCCCGGCCGTCGGTGTCAACCTGAAATACAATACCGGGGATTTTATAGATTTCCGGATTGGGTTGAATTTTGAAAAAGTAGGTGCCGATGATAAGGATAATAAAAATCCTTATCTGCAGAAAAGAAATTTAAACTTCAAGACCAGCGTCCTCGAATTTAACGCCTGCGTTGAATTGAACCTGATAGATCCCTCCATTTATGATCAGTATCCTTACATTTTCGCGGGTATCGGTTTTTTTCATTTTAACCCTTACACGACCGATGATAATGGCAAGAAAACATACTTGAACCCGTTGGATACCGAAGGTGAAGGTTTGCCCGATTATCCCAGTAGAAAAAACTATTCCCTGACCCAACCCTGTATTCCCATCGGCGCCGGTCTCAAATGGAAGGTCAAAGAAGGGATCGAATTGGCCTATGAATTCGGATACCGGATATTATTTACCGATTATCTCGACGATGTTAGTAAAACATACGTTTCTATAGAAACATTAAGTCTTAGGAAGGGACCGGAAGCGGCGGAATTGTCATACCGAAAAGTCAATACTCCATTTACAGAAGAAGGATATCCGAGAGGCAATCCAAAAGTCAAGGATTACTATTTCTTTACAGGATTAAAAGTTTCTATGAAGTTTGGAAAATAGATTGTATCAAGATATCGACTGCTGAATTTTAAGGGCAAATGAAAAAGTGAATTAAAGGCAACGAGCAATTGCGTTTATGCGATAGTCATTTAAATTTTACCATCTAATCACCGAAACCTGGCACGTGAGAAGTGTAAGTACCTTTTATAAAAACAAAAGACGACTTTACCGTCCACTCTCAAATCTTTTTTTTGCCAGTGTATGTTGTCTTGAATTAAACGCACAAAATTGTCCTCCCAACATAGATTTTGAAACTGGAACTTTCACCGGGTGGACCTGCTATACAGGTTTTGTTGCTGCTGTTAATGGCCAGAACGTGATCACCATCTCGCCGTCGGGTCCGGTTAATAACAGGCATACCATGTATTCCTATGCGAAAAATGCAGGGCAGATTGATTATTATGGCAAGTTTCCGGTTTTGTGCCCAAATGGAAGTGGATATTCGATCAGGTTGGGTAATAACCTGGCCGGCACAGAAGCTGAAGGGGTATCGTATCAATTCACAATTCCTTCTGATGAAAACGTTTATTCTCTCATTTATCATTATGCAGTAGTATTCCAGGATCCCAACCACAGGCCTGAAGAACAACCCAGAATGGAAACAGAAGTAATGGATTTAACCGACAATAAGCTCATCACTTGTTCTTCCTTTACATTTATTCCCTATGGATCCCTCTTACCTGGCTTTTTTGAATCACCCAATCCGAATGATGCAACTCCCGTATGGTGTAAAGATTGGTCTGCAGTTACAGTTAATCTCAACGGCCTTGCCGGTAAAACTATCCAACTCTTTTTTAAAACATCAGATTGCACTTTTAAAAAACATTTTGGATACGCATACATAGATGTAAATTCTGAGTGCAGTGATGAATTTGTCGGGGCTAAATTTTGCCCTGACGACACAGCGATAAATGTAACGGCACCTTTCGGTTATCAAACGTATAATTGGTATAACAATACATTTACTCAATTATTGGGATCGAATCAAACTATTCGATTCTCACCGCCGCCGGCTGTCGGAACAGATATCGCGGTTCAACTGACACCATTCAATGGCTATGGTTGTCTCGATACTTTATACGCCAAACTTGTGGACACGTTAAAAATAACGGCGAATGCAGGCAGGGATACGCTCTCCTGTAATCATAGTCCGGTAATTATTGGCGGTAATGCAATACCAGGATACGTTTATAGCTGGAGTCCCGCTGCTGGTTTAAGCGATGCGGGCGTCTCTAATCCCATTGCTACGCCGGATGTGACAACTCAATATGTTGTTTCTACAAGACATGATGGAGGAGGATGTTTGAATTCGGACACGGTTCTTGTTACAGCTTCTGTAATTGATAGCGCAATGCAGGTTATTGGTAAGCCGATTTATTGTGCCGACAATGGTGATAGCTGCATACTGGTAGTGCAACCTACCGATAGCATTCAATGGTATAAAGATAATCTTGCGATTGATGGAGCCAATCAAACTCAACTTAGAGTTCCTTCCAGCGGGTCGTACTACGCGGTACTTTATAATAAGGACGGTTGCACATTGACAACAGCTAAGCAAGATGTAGTAATCGATCATGCGAGATCCGGCATTACTTACCCGGTTGAATATGCTGTAATAGATCTGCCACTTACATTAAAGGCACGACAATTTGGAGCGAGCGC
>DASXOT010000082.1:0-3265 GCA_036494065.1 Chitinophagaceae bacterium | reverse complement strand
ATACGATGGCAACAGCAAAGGTTCTGTCAACTATCTTAATCTCGCCAAGGAAATTCTCCAAAAAAACGACATGACGAGGATTAGCCGGGAAGAAAGGATTCTTCAGTTGTGAGTCGGGAGTTCTGAGTCAGAGCCGTGGCTAATTAAAAACAGATTAACATGAGGACAAGTATGCAGATTTTATCTCACTGAAGTAGGCAAATTATTGTGGAACATGATCAACACCAGATAAATTTATATAATTAGTCAGATTAACTTAGCGCTTCGGCTCTCCAGACTCTAACTCCAAACTGATGAACACTCCTAAACAAAATAAAGACGCTCTCGGAAAGGGAATCCGGTCGTTGTTGCAAAGTATTGATGAAGATTTGAAAACCAGCAGTGGTCATTTGCGGGATACTGTTGTCGAATCAGCTACCGGCATAAACCGAATTCCTCTCGGGGAGATAGAAGCGAATCCCAAGCAACCTCGGCACGATTTCGACGAGCAATCGCTACAGGAGTTGGCCGATTCTGTGAGAAGGCATGATATCATTCAACCAATAACCGTATCTAAATTGCCTTCGGGAAAATATCGTCTTGTATCGGGTGAACGTCGTCTAAGGGCCGCCAGGATAGCCGGCTTAAAGGACATTCCTGCTTACGTACGGCAGGCAAACGACCAACAACTCTTAGAACTGGCACTCCTGGAAAATTTGCAGCGCGAAGACCTCAATGCAATCGAAATTTCCCTGAGTTACAAAAGAATGATGGATGAGCTGAATCTGACACAGGAACAAGTTGCTGAGAACATGGGAAAGGACAGGAGTACTGTTACAAATTATATACGCCTGTTGAAATTGCCACCCGGTATCCAGGTGGCTGTTCGCAATGGAGAATTAAGCATGGGGCATGCACGCGCCCTGATCAATGTGGATACGGTCGACAAGCAGATCTTCATTTTTCAGGAAATAAAAAACAAAGATCTTTCAGTTCGCCAAACTGAAACATTGGTACGCAATCTTTATAAACAAGGAGGCAGTGTTAAAAAAACAGCAAAAAGTTCCATGCCCAACGGTTTCCAGAAAATTGAAGATAAATTAGCATCGCATTTCAGCACCCGTGTAAAATTGAGGCACAGCCGCAATGGTAGCGGGCAGATCAATATCGAATATTACTCGCTAGATGAGCTTACCAACATACTACGGCA
Organism: Chitinophagaceae bacterium; assembly: GCA_036494065.1. Lineage (GTDB taxonomy): Bacteria > Bacteroidota > Bacteroidia > Chitinophagales > Chitinophagaceae > VBAU01. The sequence goes on along the minus strand of DASXOT010000082.1, from coordinate 2,076 downwards.
AATGGATATTTCAATTGATTAAAAGACGAGCAAACGGGCTAATGAAAAAGAGAATTACGCTTCCGCTCATTCTTTTGATTGTCTCTTTTTTCGGTACGCTCTTTTCGCATGCTCAGCAGATCGATACACTTAAGCGAAAAGATTCCATCCCGCTAGAAAAAGTCGACTCGCTGATAAAGGCCCAGCATAGTCCAAGAAAAGCGGCGATCCGCTCGGCACTCATCCCCGGCTGGGGGCAGGCATACAACAGGAAATACTGGAAAATCCCTATCATCTACGCGGCTCTTGGAATCACAGGTACCGTTTTTGTAAACAACATAAAAACATACAAAGACCTGCGGTTTGCTTATTCCGCAAAATACAAAGCCTCTATAGCGCCATTTGATTCCACGGACTACCGTAAGATAAAACCACAATATCTTCCTGTCAACATAGAAGGATTGCGGGAAGGCCGTGATCAATTCCGGCAATATATTGACTATTCAGTAGTCTTCTTTGTATTATTCTGGGGATTAAACGTTGTTGATGCTGTAGTTGATGCCCACCTGAAAGCCTTCGACATCAGCCCGGATCTCAGCCTTAAAATAAGACCCGCTTATAATCCTTTAACTAATACGGCCGGCGTGAGTCTTGTTTTCAATTTCAGACATTGAACAATCCAGTAGTAAGAGAATTATCCATTTCTTCAATAGCTCTGAACTCCCGATTCTAAACTCAACTATCATCATCCACTTTTCATTATTATCTATTATCTTTTATCTATTCACTTATCTTGCAAGAAATAATTCGCATGAACATAGCGCTCATTGGTTATGGAAAAATGGGAAAGGCAATTGAAGAAATAGCGATCGCGCGCGGTCATAAAATTGTTTTAAAGATCGACGAATACAATATCAGCGATTTTACAAAAGAAAACATAGACAAAGCGGATGTAGCTATTGAGTTTACCGGCCCCCATACGGCCTGTCAAAATGTAAAAACTGCTATTGAATTTTATATTCCCGTGGTTTGCGGATCTACAGGATGGCTTGACAAACTGAACGAAATAAAAGAGCTCTGCAATGAAAAAAACGGGAGTTTTATTTATGCCAGCAACTTTAGTGTGGGGGTAAATATCTTTTTTGAAATCAATAAAAGACTGGCATCGTTAATCGCGCTTCATAAGGACTATAAGGTGCAGGTAACCGAAATCCATCATACTGCTAAAAAAGACGCTCCAAGTGGCACGGCTATTACCATCGCTGAACAGATACTGGATGCTCTTCATCAGAAAAAAAATTGGGTAAATCATGCCAGTAATGATCCTGCGGAATTAGAAATAATCAGTGAAAGGACAGATCCCGCCCCGGGAATACATAAAGTCAAATACTCTTCTTCTATTGACGATATTGAGATCATTCACACGGCTCACAGTCGACAGGGTTTTGCCCTGGGAGCTGTACTGGCAGCCGAATACATTAAGGACAGAAAAGGAATTTTTAATATGAAGGATGTGCTAAACCTCTGACCAGGGAGGTTGAATTCAAAAGTCAAAATGCAAAATTCAAAAAATGTGCTCACACCATTCGCAGTTACACTCCTGTTTTCCACGTTTACGAATGTACCCTTAGGTTTTCCAGCATATCCATTGTCATAGCGGAAAGATCATATTCTTCTTTCCATCCCCAATCTTTTCTTGCTACGGCGTCATCGATACTTTGTGGCCAGCTTTGCGCAATATCAAGGCGGTAATCAGGCTTATACTCAATTTTAAATTCCGGAATATGCATCTGTATTTCCGCTGCGATTTCTTTAGGCGAGAAGCTCATAGCAGCAAGATTGTAAGATGTGCGAACAGAAATCTTCTCGTTAGAAGCTTCCATTAATTCAATTGTAGCGCGGATGGCATCCGGCATATACATCATGGGCAGATAAGTATCTTCACTCAGAAAGCATTTATATTTCTGTTCTTCCAATGCTTCATGAAAAATCTCTATCGCGTAATCGGTGGTACCGCCACCAGGCGCTGATTTATAAGAGATCAGTCCGGGGTATCGCAAACTGCGGATATCCACCCCATATTTCAAATGATAATAG
>DASXOT010000081.1:0-1778 GCA_036494065.1 Chitinophagaceae bacterium | reverse complement strand
TCCTGGCCGCTTACATGGTGGTAAGCATGCTTCCCTCCGGAATAGGATTTTTTGATGCATTGCATGTGAGTGGTAAACTCGGGAAGTTAAATGTGATCACGACCGGCTTTAAAAACGGAAAATTCGACTGGAGTGATCAATATAATTTGTTTAGTGGAATCGTGGGAGGATTTTTCCTGGCGCTCTCCTATTTTGGAACTGATCAGTCACAGGTAGGAAGATACCTAACCGCAAGTTCATTAAAAGAAAGTCGCCTGGGCTTGCTGATGAATGGAGTTATAAAAATTCCTATGCAATTTTTGATACTGTTGATCGGGGCGCTGGTGTTCACATTTTATCAATTTAATCACGCACCCATATTTTTTAATGATACGCAAATAAAGCAATTGCAGCATTCTGAGTATAAGGACTCTTTTAACGTCGCACAAGCGCAATACCTGGCGCTGACAAAACAAAAAAGCGAAGCCGTTGCGCGGTTCATTCAAATCCTGGATAACAAAAACGAAAAGGCAATTGACCGGAGAGCGGGTGAAATAAGACGGCTGCAGCACAATTCGGATAGTTTGCGCGGAAAAGTTAAAGAATGGATTCGTGCATCAAAAGGCAATGATAATGATACTAACTATATTTTTCTTCGCTTTGTGGTCGATTACCTGCCGGCTGGGTTGGTAGGATTGCTAATAGCTATCATTTTCCTGGCATCGTGGGGAAGCATTGCGGCAGCGCTTAATTCACTTTCATCCTGCACAATAATTGACTTTCATAAACGCTTTGCAAAAACGAAATCTACACCAGAAAAGGAATATCAATGGTCAAAATGGTATACCCTGGGTTGGGGATTATTTTGCATTGGAGTGGCTATGTTTACAAAAAATGCCGGCAACAGTTTGATCGAGGCAGTGAATGTGCTTGGCTCATTATTTTACGGGGTCATACTCGGTGTCTTTTTAGTTGCTTTTTTTCTAAAGAAAATAAGAAATGGACTGGCTGTGTTTTGGGCAGCGTTATTGGCCGAATGCATGGTGCTTATCATTTTTGTATTAGTGAAACAAGACTTCTTCCAACTTGGATTTCTATGGCTGAATCCTATCGGCGCATTTGGCGTTATCATTTTCAGCCTCATCTTTAATTCGGCATTCCGGGCAAAAATGAAAAATGTAAAGATCAAAAGCCAAAATGAAAGATGACTTATTGATGCCTGATCTTATTTTAACTGATCGAGTAATTTTTCATTAAGGCGTACGTAATCGTCATTGTTAGCTTCTTTCGCCAGCTCCATTGATTTTTTTGAGGCAGCAATCGCATCATCTTTTCGCCCAAGTTTTGCCAGGCAGGTGGCGCGTTGGTAATGGATGAAATATGCGTCGGGTTGTTGTTCAATCGCTTTGTCAAACCAGGCAAGCGCCTGCTTCAGGTCTTTACCACTGTTCATATAATATACCGCAGCCTGGAAATACGGACGATTATCCGCTTTCATAACATCCTTTATTTGCGACATTACTTTTGTATCAACATCGGTGGTGATGGCGAGATGAACATACACACTATCCCACATCAACTCCCATTTGCAACTATTGTTGGTAAGGTCGTTAAAGTCCATTGTAAACGTTTCAATCGAAAAGGGAAGCTGAAATGGCTTGACGGAAAAGCGGGCTACATCCTGGTCCTGTTTATAAGCGGCAGGATTCGTTACATCCGTTTGTTTTGTGATAATGACGATCCATTCATCCTTGCCGGGGATGGTCAACAAACCATAAATACCGGCCGGGATCTTTTTA
>DASXOT010000080.1:0-4545 GCA_036494065.1 Chitinophagaceae bacterium | reverse complement strand
ATTCCGTGTTCAGCCTGGAGGTCCGTACTGATAACTGTTGTGGAAGGCAGTACTTCGGCCACTGCGGGTGGAGAGAACCCTTTCGACACACTGCCAAACACCCAGAGATTAGCGATCAATTTTTTTGATATAGCGATTCTCGGCGCAACTTCATTATTGAATATCCTGTTTACGGGTCTGAAGTTAGGCACGGAGATCCTGTCGATATAAATAGACGAAAAATTTGTACTGGCTCCCGCTGTAATGTCCCAGTTTTTAGGCAATTGAATATTCGCCTGTGCGAATACTGAAAAATCGGTGGGAATAATATTGTCATTCGTCATGATCGTCCCCGGTTTTCCATAATTATTTACATAATCTTTTGTATTAAAATAGCCTTGCTGAAACTCACTGCCAAAAACGATTTGCAAGGGTGACTGGTTGAATTGATGATTCCATTTAAAAACAGTCCTTGCTCCCCATTGAGGCTCAGTACGTCTCTCGTAATTTCGAAAAGTAGGGTTAGTAAGATTGGTATAATCTCCATAGACTGTTGTTGTATTATCAAACCTGTCGGAGAATCTATACACATTTGTAAAGCCTGCAATCACTGTTTTTTGAAAAATGGCAGCCTTGATACTGTCGGCACTCTGAAAGGCGCCTGCTTTGGGTCTTGCCGCGCGAGGGTTAGCAAGATATTCCGCCTTGGTCAATGCGCCGGGAGTTTGATAATAAAGATCTCCGAACAATACGGCGAATTTTAGTTCTTCCTTCTTGTTTTTTACAATTTTCATTTGCCAGCTTGCCACCTCGCGATTCATGGCAGTATGATGACGGTAGCCCTCGCTGTTTTGATGCGAGTAGTTTAGTGTGTTTTGAAAATTATCTTTTCCTACGCGGAGTTGGAGATCGGTATTAAATAGGCCATAGCTTCCACCCAGCATGGTAGCATCGAATCCACGATGCCAGACTGCGGGCTGGCTATGGATTAAAACAACGCCGCCTGTGCCGGCTCCATATAAACTACCTCCGGGACCTTTGATTACTTCTATAGAGTTAAAATTATAGTAACTCAGTTGATTCAAATACGTATTACCGCCTGCATCAGTAAATGGAATATCGTCCCAATAGACTTTTACGTTCCTTACTCCAAACGGGGACCGCAATGTACTTCCGCGAATGTTCAAACGATAACTGGCCGGGGAGCGCTCTTCCATTCTTACACCTGGTGTGCTGTTTAATGCTGGTAAAATGTTGGTATTGTTAAAACGCTCGAGCCGCGAGGGACTGACGAAATTAATGGCAGCAGAAGTTTGCGTTAACTGTTTGTTTTGCTCATAAGCCTTTACGATAACTTCACTCAGGTTTTTTAGTGAGTCCGTATTTTCCTGGGCAAAAGATGACAAAGCAATGAAGGAGAAGAAAAGGAGGAAGGATAAAATTTTCTTCATAGAATTCGCTTTGGAGTAGTTATAACGTTTTTTTGGATTGAATATTTTTGATTGGCCCGTGTCGTTGCTGTTTCGCGGCTAAAAAACTTAATTTCCTATCTTCAATTTATGACTGCGAAAAATAAGTTGGGGCTTTTCGATTTTACAATGATAGTCGTAAGTCTTGTAATAGGCATGGGCATTTTTCGCACACCTGTGAATGTAGCTGCCGCAGTGCCTACTCCGGCGATCTTTTTTGCGGCGTGGCTGGCGGGTGGATTAGTTGCATTATGTGGGGCATTGACGTATGCTGAGATCGGTTCCCGGTTGCCGGTTACCGGCGGCTACTATAAAGTCTTTTCATACGCATATCATCCTTCCATTGCGTTTGCCATTAATTGCATGATCCTTGTTTCCAATGCTGCTTCCGGAGCGGCTGTGGCTTTGGTAGGAAGCGAATATATTACGGGTGTAATTTTGCCTGCTGCAAAAGATGCCAATTATGTCCAGGCCATTCACATCGGTATTGCCCTTGCGGCAATCGTTATCTTTTATGGCGTGAATATGTTCGGGCTGAGATTAAGCGCAAAAACGCAGACTTTTTTGACGATTATAAAAATCACACTTATTCTTTTGTTGATCACGCCGATTTTCCTGTCTTCCGGAAGTCATGATTCATCGATCATTCATCCTGCTATTAGTGCCGGTCTTAGGGAGTATATAAAAGCGTTTGGAGTGGGTTTGATTGCCGTGAGCTTTACATATGGAGGCTATCAGCAGACGATAAATTTTGGAGCGGAAGTCGATCGCCCCAACCGCAACATTCCGAGAGGTATATTTATCGGAATCTTTATCATTATCAGCCTATACCTCACCATTAATTATGCGTATGTCCATGTTATCGGCTTCACGGAATTAAAAACCAGTAAAAATATAGCAGCTATCATGGCTTCAAAGGTCTTCGGTGTAAATGCCGAAAGAATTCTTTCCGTTCTGCTTTTTATGAGTGTGCTGGCTTATATCAATGTTTTGATGTTAAGTAATCCAAGGGTAATGTATGCCATGAGTGAGGATAAGATATTACCACGTTCTTTTCAAAAGCGCAACACTCGCGGAGCTCTTACACTGGCGTTAACTGTGTTTTCTATCCTGGCAGCCATATCCGTGTTTTGGGCGAAAGAATTCGACACGTTATTAAACTTTTCAATTTTTTTGGATTGTTTCGGAATGGTCCTCTCGGCGGGAAGCATATTTATTTTGAGAAAAAGAACGGCTCATCTAAATGGCACAGGAATTTTTAGCATGAAGTTATATCCTCTGCTTCCTTTAATATTCATGGCAGCATATTCCTTTGTTGCGATTAGCATCATCCTGGATTATAAGAACAATCATTATGCGGCAGCAGTTGGCTCGTCCGTATTGATTTTTTTTATCGGTATTTATTTTATTACCCAACAAATACGAAAATCAAAAGCATAGATGGATCTCTCCTATATTATAAATGAACTGGGTGAAGAAAGAGAAAACTATTTCAATGCCGTTTCTGCACCCATCATTCAAACCAGCAATTTTGCATTTAAAAAAGTAGATGAACTCGGCAAGGCTCTGGAGGATGAGATGGGAAGCTATCTCTATAGCCGTGGACTAAATCCGACAGTTGATATCTTACGCAAGAAACTGGCAGCTCTTGATGGAGCAGAAGATTGCCTGGTATTCAATAGTGGCGCTTCGGCCATTTTTGCCGGCATCCTGGCGACTGTCAAATCAGGCGACCATGTGGTCTCTGTAAAAAATCCTTATAGTTGGGCGCAGCGTACGTTCGATGTGATCCTGCCTCGCTTCCAGGTAAGCACTACATATATTGATGGAACAAAAACGGAAAACTGGGAAACCGCGACCCGGGAAAATACAGTCCTCTATTACCTTGAGTCGCCCAACAGTTGGGATTTTGCGCTGCAGGATCTGGAAGCGATTGCATCGCTGGCGAAGTCAGGAAATATAATTACGATCATTGATAACAGTTATTGTACTCCGCTTTTTCAACGACCTATTGAAATGGGGATCGATATTTCCTTACAAACAGCTACCAAGTATATCGGCGGACATAGCGACACGTTGGGAGGAGTTTTATGCGGAACGCATAAGGCAATAAAAAAAATCTTCGATAGCGAGTATCTGAATATTGGAAGCGGAATTCAACCCTTCAATGCCTGGTTACTAATCCGGGGGCTGAGAACCCTTCCCGCTCGTTTGGAGCGGATCACAAAAACGACAAAAGAGGTTTTGAGCTTTTTGAAAAATCATAAGCGAATAGAGCGGATCATTTTCCCCCTAGACGAATCTTTTAGCCAGTATGAGCTTGCAAAAAAACAGATGAAAGGAGCTTGCGGTCTTTTTACAATTGTATTAAAAGCGGACCAGCGTGATGAAATTGTTCGATTTTGCGAGTCGCTTAAACATATAATGATGGCTGTTAGCTGGGGCGGCCACGAAAGTCTTGTCATTCCCAAATGCACCGGTATTAAAAATGAGGACTTTGACGCAAAAAACATTGAACATCGCTATATAAGAATGTATGTCGGGCTGGAAGACGCCGACTATTTAATCGCCGACCTTTCCCAGGCCCTGGATCATTTTGAGCTTTGAGCTGTAAGCTCCAAGCTACATGCCTTGTGCCCTTCATTGTTTGTAAACTTTTTGATTCTTTATAGAGTTGCAGATAAATTCTGTCAATGAGTTAGAAGCTCATAGCTTGAGGCATGCAGCTTTCCAGGGCTATATGCCATAAGCTCCATGCTGTAACTTCTTCATTGTCTGTGAACTATTTTTAATTTTTCAACGGTTGCAGACAAATTTTGTCAATTAGCTAAAAGCTTACAGCTTTAGGCTTGCAGCCTTCTACTTGCGCTGACTTTGTTCTCCCAGATCATTAAATAACATAAAAAATTTTCCATTCGTCGAAATCCCCCTTTTTCTGCAGATCAATTCGTTTATTTTTGCCGGAATTATGAATCGACTAATCCTCTGTTTTGTGTTGTTTAGTATATGTTTTTCCTCTTTTGGACAGGAAAAATGGGATTTGCAGAAATGCGTCGACTATGCCCTAAAAAATAATATCACCGTTAAACAGGCCGAT
>DASXOT010000079.1:0-3624 GCA_036494065.1 Chitinophagaceae bacterium | reverse complement strand
GCTTTCCATCATGTACTGCCTGCACCAGTGTTTTATAGGTAAAATTTCCACATTCCACATCGGTTCCATGTAACACTGCGTTGGTAGCAGCATTTTCCGCAGAAGAATCTGTCTTGTGCCTTTGCCAAAAATCATCGATCGCTCCGCAGTCAGATGTCACGTAGCCGGTAAATTTCCAATCGTCACGCAAAATTTTTATCATTAACTTATCATTGCCGCAACAGGGCTGGCCTGCATAAGCATTGTAAGCACACATGACCCCTGCCACCTTTGCATTTACAACCAATTCATGAAATGCTGGTAAATAAGTATCCCAAAGATCATGATCGCTGATGTTTACATTAAATACATGCCGTGATGGTTCCGGGCCACTATGGATCGCATAATGTTTTGCGCAGCCTGCCGCCTTTAAATAGTTGGGATCATTACCCTGAAGACCTGTAACAAATGCTTTTGCCATCGTGCCAGTGAGGAAAGGATCTTCACCATAGGTTTCCTGTCCTCTTCCCCACCGTGGATCCCGAAAAATATTAATGTTCGGCGTCCAGTATGTTAACCCGAGATAACGTTTGTGATTGTTATTTCGGATACTTTCATTATAGATTGCGCGACCTTCTTCGGCGGTATAATCACCCATCGTTGTCATGGCTTCGGGATCGAAGGTTGCGGCCATCCCGATTGCCTGGGGGTAGGAAGTAACTTTAAAAGATGTTCGCGCTACGCCGTGCAAGCATTCATTCCACCAGTCGTATGCAGGTATCCCAAGACGATCGATTGCCGGCGTGGCATTTAACATTTGCGAGACTTTTTCTTCCAGGATCAATCTTGACACCAGATCGCTGACTCGTTTTTCAATCGACAACGAAGGATCCTGGAACGGATACTGATATTTTTTTTGCGCATTCATTGATGAAGCAGACAAAAAAAACAGGAAGGAGAGAAAGAAAGAAAATTTCATGATTAGAAAAATTTTCGAAGGTGAATCGTCAATTCCCAATTTAACCTTGCCACCTTACGGTGGACTATTGACTGTGGACCATGGGCCAACGTCTTACCTTACACATCTCATATCTGTTATCTAACCACGGTCAACTTTACACTTTGCGTTTCATCGGATGCTGTACCGACCATAATTGTAAAATCACCAGGCTCGAGGGTCCATTCCATATCCTTGTTATAAAAAGACAATTGACCAGGAGTAATCGTAAAGTTCACTGTTTCCGATTGCCCGGGATCAAGCCATATCTTCTTAAATCCTTTCAACTCTTTTACAGGTCGTGTGACAGAAGAGTAATCATCGCGTATATACATCTGCACAACTTCAGACCCCCTCCTGCTTCCTGTATTTTTCACACTCACACTCAGCACAACGCTTCCCGTTGATTTTATAGTTGATGAAGATAACTTCACATCACTGTAAGCAAATGTCGTATAGCTTAATCCATGGCCGAACGCATACAGAGGCGAAACATCAAACCCTAAATTATAACCGCGCCGGGCGGATGGTTTGTAGTTATAATATACCGGGATATTTCCAGCACTGCGTGGAAATGAGATAGGAAGTTTGCCTCCAGGATTTACATCACCAAATAACGCATCAACAACCGCATATCCTCCCTCTTGTCCCAAATACCAGCATTGCATTACAGCGGGCACCGATTCTACAAGATTGCCAATACTCAATGGCGGTCCGCTGTTAATAAAAGCACAGGTTGGTTTGCCAAGCGCTGTAACCTGCTTTATCAATTCGTTTTGTCCATTTAACAAATCCAGTGTCGGTAAATCACCCAGGTGATCTATAGCCCAACCTTCGCGATTCGTGCTTTCGTTTCCGCCAACAAACAATACAATTACATCAGCCTGTTTTGCGACTTCCACCGCTTGTGCAATTTTCTTTTTGTTCTCTTCAGGATCTGCTAAACGAATTGTGTCGGCAAACCAGTTGTTTTTATCAGTAATTTTTACGCCTTCAGCATACAGGATGTTCATGGAGTTCCCATACTTTTCTTTCAATGCCTGCAAAGGCGAAATACATACCCGTGGCTTGCTGGAATAACCACCAAGCAAGCATTTGTCAGCGTTGGGCCCGATGAAAGCAATTGTCCTGATCTTATTTTTATCAAGTGGTAAAAAATTATTTTGATTCTTCATCAACACCATCGCTTCCGTCGCTGCCTTATACGCTATTGCCCTGCTATCTTTATTACCAACAATTTCCTCAGCCTTATCGGGATCAACATAAGGGTCGTCAAACAAACCCAGTCGAAACTTATTGATCAATATTTTCATCACCGATTGATCTAATTCTTTCATCGAAATCTTTCCCGCCACTACCAGCTGTTTCAGATTCTTAAAACCATCAGGGTCGGGTGTTTCAATATCAATTCCTGCTTTGAACGCGAGTAAACCGGCTGTATCGTACGAGGGAGTTATTCTGTGAAGGGTGCTTACATCGCGAATGGCAAAATAATCGGACACGATCACGCCGTTGAATCCCCATTCTTTTCTTAAAATATCAGTAAGCAAATATTTGTTGATGTGCGCAGGTATTCCCCAAATTTCATTATAGGTTGCCATTACATTCATTGCGTGGGCTTCCTTTACACAAGACTGGAATGGTTTAAAAAAAATTTCCCTTGCGGTTCTTTCATCAATATTACTCGGAGAAACGTTGATGCCACCTTCGCTTTGCCCATGAATGCCGAAATGTTTGAGCGTGGCTGCCACGTGATCCTTTGTCAAGTAAGTTCCGCTTCCCTGGTAAGCCCTGACCTCTGCGATAGCCAATCGAGAAATTAAATAAGGATCTTCCCCCATTGTTTCTTCTGTTCGTCCCCACCGCGGGTCGCGTACAACATCTACCACGGGGGCCAGCACCTGTTGTCCACCTCTTGCTCTTACTTCTTTTGCTACCTGCGTATAAATATCTGTCAGTAAATTTTCATCCCAGGTACTCGCTAAAGCAATCGGAACAGGGAAGTTGGTGGCATCCTGCGTTTGCTGACCATGAAGGCTTTCTTCATGAACCATTACCGGAATTCCCAACCTTGTTTTTTCAATAAAAAAATGCTGAATGCGGTTGTAAAGTTCCGCAGCTTGTTTTGGATGCAATCCATAACTATTGGGACCAGCGTTTTCATTCAACCGGGCCAATTCTCCTAAACCATTCCTGACATTCTTTTCCGCTTTAGCTTCATCAAACTCACCATTTGCATCTAATATTTGTGATTTCTGTATCCACAAACATTGGGTCTGCATTACTTTTTCATCAAGGGTCATCCGGCCTAAAAGATCCTTTGCCCGCACCTCCGGAGAAAGATTTTTGTTTTTATACGCGACCTGCTGTGAATAAATCACAATTTGTATGCTGCAAGTTGCAAGCATTAGAAGAACTATTCTTTTCATAGAAATATTATTTTGCTACACCAGCTGATGAGAAATAAACAAAGACCGATATAACAATTACCAGCACGATCAAAGAAAGAATAACATCTAATTTATTCCAGCTGGCGCGACTCGCTGCTTTATCCTCTGCGACTGTAGTTGCAAACGTCAATCCCCGGATATGCTCTTCGTCAGGCTTGGGGGTAAGAAGGCTCACAATAACCATTAATGCAATAGAGA
>DASXOT010000078.1:0-2254 GCA_036494065.1 Chitinophagaceae bacterium | reverse complement strand
GTCATTACAAGCAAACCATCTCTGTCACAAACATCATAAAATCCATCGTCTTCCAATTTTCCTTCCGAGCGAACCAGGTTCATATTCATGTCCCGGACAAGTTTCATTTCTTGTTCTTCCCGCTTTCTCGAATGGCGTTGAAATATATCGGGTGACCAGGCTGCTCCCCGCAGCATGATCGGCTTGCCATTGATAATAAATTCTCTTGATTGATTATTGATCAACCGGGAATTGATTTCACGAATGCCAAATTCCTCCGTTATTGTATTACTTGTTTTGCCATCTCTTGTAACCGAAATTTCGATCTTGTTCAATTCTGGTTTGCCATATTGCCACGGCCACCAGATCCTGGGGTTTTTAATATTTAGCTGTGGATAAGCCGACGACGAAAAGGTTATACTCTTTTTCTCATTAGGCATCAAATGAACTTTTTGCTGGAAGGGAGTGTTGCCGTTAATATTTCCTTTTACTATTGCATCTTTTTCCTTATCGGTATAGTTAATCACCTCCGCATCGACCTGCAAATGGGCAACATCCAGTGAAGGCAAATCGAATTTTGTTGTAACAAGCGGATAAAGTATACCTACCTCATCATACGTTTTTATTTCCACGTCATTTACAATGCCTCCATTATAATCCGGGGGATAATGGATCCAATCAGCATAATCAATAGCAAGATCGCCATCGCGATGGTTTGGATTAAAAGGACGTAGTATTTGAAGCGCTAACACATTTTTCCCTTCATATTTTACCTGTTTGGTTATATCCAGGTCAATAATTCGAAATGGACCTTTTATATATGATGAGTCAGCAATGAGAACACCGTTAAGCCAGACATTTGCCTTATAATTAATGCCGTGTAATTTTAGGATCACATTTTTATTTTTTTCTGCAGCCGGCAACTCAAATTCTTTTCTAAACCACCAGGGCCGATCCAGGCGCGGATCGGCAAGCTTTTCGAAATTCTTCCCGTAAAATGGGTCGAATTTGTATTCATCATTCGCCATTAAGCCGGCGACAATGGTGGATGGAACTGTTATTTTATACCAGTCTTTAGTAGAAAAATTTGTTATTGATACCTGGGCACCGCTAGAAACACTATCAGTCAGCGCTGACTGCATTTTCCAATCATCATGCAGTATCATTCGGAAATTTTCCGTCCGTTGACTAAAAAGCTGGTAAGACAGTAGAATAAAGACGAGTAAATAAAATAGTTTTTTCATATCGTGTTCTTTTGCATTAAATGAATTATTGAATTGCATCAAAATAGAGAGCTGCTGCTCCCAATATGCCACTATTTTCTAGTTCGGATACTTCAACCTTGAGTCGTTCCGCTGATTTGGTAAACAGGCAAGTGGATATTCGTTCCCACATTGTTTTTTGAAAGAAACTGTAAGCCAATCGCACGGAACCACCCAGCACGATCAATTCCGGATCGTATGTATAGATGATCATCTTAATCGCATTGCCTAAATGAGTTCCCAACTCAAGATATAACTCCAGCGATCGCGGATCATTTTGCTTTGCTTTGCTAAAAACCTCTTCGCCATCCAATCCATATACATTCTTAAAAAAAGATCCGCTGCAGTAATGCTCGTATACATTATCGAGGTAGTCTACACAACCAAATTCACCCGCTCCACAATTCCGGCCTGCGTATAATTTTTTATTGATGATGATGCCGCCGCCAACGCCTGTTCCGATCGTTAGCCCAATCATGGTATCGTAATTTTTTCCTTTGCCGAAATAATGTTCACCCAGGGCAAAACAATTTGCATCATTATTTACATATACAGGAATGCCGTAACGATCTTGCATCTTTTTTTTCAGATGTACCTCTTTCCAGGATGGGATCCATACCACATCGTATACAATGCCCTCTTCGATATCTACAACGCTGGGAACGCCGATTCCGATTGCCTTTATCTTATCATCGATCAATTGGTCGGTAAGAGCGAAAACATCTTCCAAAACCTCCTGCTCGGTTCCACTGCTTCGAATGCGCTGCGACTTTATTTCTGAAATAGCGGTTCCATTTATACAAGACCCTCTAATATTTGTAGCACCAAGATCTATCCCAATGACGGTTTCCCTGTCCATCTTCTATGTCATTTCTTTTTTATCAAAGATTGTTTTATTACTAATGATTGGTTTAGCCCAAAAACCGATCAATAGAATATAGCCCTTGGTCAGGTACAAAAACAACATCGCTGTCCTTAACTCGAAGAGATCTGCCAGCCATCCGATGACCAAC
>DASXOT010000077.1:0-5452 GCA_036494065.1 Chitinophagaceae bacterium | reverse complement strand
TCCCGGAGGGTAGACAAAACCACACCGCTCGTGGCGATGCCGGTAAGAACAATATGTTGTATGTTGTTGGCACGGAGAATTACTTCCAGGTCACTGCCACTGAAAGCACTTACCCGCCTTTTTGTAACAGTTACTTCCATGCGAGGTGCCACTTTGGGATCGACCTGCATAGCCTCCACGCTGTCGAGGTTTCTACCGCTGTTGCGTAAACTTGAAAACGATTTGTTCGAAGCAGATACTTCGGGGTATCCTTTTCTAAAGCCTACGACTACATAGATCACCTTTATATTCTTGTTCCTGGCAGCCTCAATTGTCTCAGACAACGTATCCAGGAACGCCGGACCGCTCTCTTTGAGCATCGCCACAATCGCCACTTGTACATCCATTACCAAAAGCGCAGTATTGTTATCCATGATTTATCTTTTGCAAATTTTAAAAAAATATGTCATAGAAATTTGTTCGTACGAAAATTTTCCTACCTTTGGTCTATGACGGCAAAGAAAAAAGACAGTATCCCGGCTTTCGAGCCCACCAAATCAGAGTTGGAAATTTTGCAGGTATTGTGGGAGTGTGGCCCATCGACAGTTCGCTTTGTAAATGACCAACTCAATGCGAAAAAAAGAGCTGTTCAATACACAGGCACATTGAAGTTAATGCAGATCATGGCGGACAAGGGAATATTGAAACGGGATGAGACCAGTATGAAACATGTGTACAGCCCGGCGCTTGAGGAACAAAAAACGAAGGGGCTTTTGTTGGAGCGATTTGTTGACGCATTTTATAACGGTTCTGCAAGTAATCTTATGCTGCAATTGTTAGGGAACAGAAAAACATCCAAAAAGGAATTGGAGGCTATAAAGGAGCTGCTTCGGAAACTGGACAAAGAATAATATTTCACCCTCAAAGAATTTATATGCAAAGTTTTTTGATGAGTTGGCTTCATGGTGGAGAAATTGTAAGGGCAATTTGCTGGACCTTGATTCATTCACTTTGGCAAGGCCTCTTGTTGACCATATTGGGAGTGATAATTATTGTTGGTACGCGTAACTGCAAATCGATAATTCGTTACAATCTTTTAACTACTTTATTTATTTTCTTTATTGTCACCAGCTGCTTTACCCTTGCTCACGAGATTTTGATTGCCAGGAATGTAATGCCTGCAAATCCCGCTATAGTCACAGCCGCAACTATTGAAGCCTCTTCCATTGTTTCTAATAACACTGCAGATGTACCAGGGAGAAATATCAATTACTTTGAAAATGCAATGCTATATATAAATACGCATGCCTTTGTTATTGTAATGATATGGCTGATCGTCTTTGTTATTAAACTTGGAAAACTGCTTTTTCATATCAGGTATGTCCGGTGCATACGTCTTCGAAAAATTAGTGATCCTTCCGGGTATTGGAAACAAAGGATCAGCGAATTGGCCGGAGCCTTGCGAATCAGCCGGCCAGTTGCTTTGCTGGAATCTGCTGTCATCCATGCGCCAATGGTAATAGGTTTTTTAAAACCGGTTGTACTGATACCTATTGGCTTACTTTCCAGTCTACCCGTGGAACAGGTGGAGGCCGTGTTGTTACATGAACTTGCTCATATCCGTCGCAATGATTATCTCGTGAACCTATTGCAAAACTTTGCCGAAATAATATTCTTTTTTAACCCACCTCTCCTGTGGCTATCCTCATTAATGAGGGAAGAACGGGAAAATTGCTGCGATGATATCACTATTGACCAGACGAAAAATAAAAAACAGTTCATCTACGCACTCGTTGCATTCCAGGAATACATCATGCAATCAAAAACCAATTCTGTCGTCGCTTTTACCGGTCAAAAAAAATATTTACTGAATCGGGTGAAGCGTATTCTTTATAATGAAAACAAAAAATTAAACGCCATGGAAAAAGGAATTTTCATCTTTAGCATTGCTGTCATTGGACTTATGGGCATTACTTCCGTAAAACATCCGGCGAAGCAGCCGATAAAGCCCCAAACCACCCCAATGTCGTCAGTAAAATCTTTGAGCGATTTGTCCGTTTCAAGAAACAGTAACTCCGGAGATACAACACCCCAATCGCTTCGTATAAGAAGTTTCGCTACAGTTTTTAACAAGGACGATAGTACCGAAACCAAAACGATTGATGCTTCGGACAATAACGGAAAAAAATACAGGATAGTTTTAAAAGATTCGAAGCCGGCTGAACTATACATCGATAATAAAAAGATTTCTTCCGACCAGATCGGGGATCACAAAGAGACAATTTCTACTATCGAAAAGATGGTTGAAACCGAACAGCCGGGCGATGGAGAAAAAATGAAGATGCTGAAGGACGACAGGGAAAAGAATCTGAAGCAATTGGATGCTGAACGAAATGAACTGATTGAAAAATTGAATACTCTCGATAAAGAGCGTTCGACGCTGGACGGTGCTTCAGAAAATGAATTCGGCAGCCGACAGTTATGGAAGCGGGCGCAAGCAGAGAAATTTAACGACCTCTTAGATCAATTAAAGGACCAAAATAATGGGATGGATAATTTTTCATTTACTATTCCCTTTAATTTTAAAATGGATACAACCTCGCCCTTCAATCAGCCACTAAATGAAAAATCGGGCACATTCAATGGCTTCAATCAAACTATTAAAAGTAGGTTGGAAGCAAAGCAATACAATCTTTTGCTGAATGATAAATTACAGTCGCTTCAGAATATGGGTGATCAGAGATTTGGTTTGCTGTTCGATGAAAAGAACAATATGTTTCAAAAGCAGCTTCTGAATGATCGTATCCAATCATTGATAAAGGATTTGGAGGAAGGGGGAATAATTGCCCCTGGGGACCCTGATCACGATGTCTCTTTCGAATTAAACAGTGACTCGTTAATTGTAAATGGGAAAAAACAATCAGCAGACATGCACGAGCGCTTGAAGGAAAAATATCTGAAAAAAGAAGGCGATTATATGAGGTATTCTAAGAATAAAGGGCATACAAATATCTCTATCAATATAAATTAAACCTGGATTGATTTAAGCAAAGAACTTGCTGTTTAATCCAAAAAGAGCGCTTTGTGGACGTTGTGGTTCTTTGTAACCCTATTAGATGCTAGTCGGGTGAATATCGGAAACAGGGGATTTTGTTTGCGTATTTGCCTTATTCCAGCCCTTTGCAATAGCAGCTAATCGATCAACGCGGGCAGGATGAGTTTTTGTGGCATCAGCACTCGCAATATAGTACATCGCCAGTTGAGCCTGTTGTAGTGTTGCGCCCATTTTGTAAAGCGTATAACCGGCAAATTCATCAGCCTGCAATTCAACATCGGGCCTGTTTTTAACATAGGTCAATGTATGCCCTTCAAGATGATGAGCCACCTCATGCGCAAGAATAAAAATCGAAGCCCATTTATTTTTAGTGACTGTATTTACTTTGTTTACGAAATCCGGGTTATACAAAATATAGCGTTCATGATGACGTATGGTCGCCTCTGCATTTGGAACGTCTGCAATTTTTATTTTGAAATTTCCCTGCATGCCCAAAGCGTCCAAAATATCGGCAATTATTTTTTCTGCATTTGAAGTAGAATTAAAGAACGGAAGATTGGTCGGGTTTGAAATAAACCCTGAACCCGTGGAGTCTATCACATCTTGACGACTATCTGTGATATTTTGCGCCGATGAAGTGATGGCAAAAACGTAACTACAAATGGTGAGGATGGCTAGCTTTTTCATTACAGGTGTGTGGGATTTTTATAGCTGTAAAATTAGAAAGATTACCAATTAAAGAAAACATAAATCGGCGAAATGAGGCTGTATCAAAATGAATTTAGATGTTTGTGTTTTGTTTTCATTTTCCTGTTTCGACGAAACAATTGATCAGTCTACTTAAAAAATGTGGATGAGATCGCTGTAATATTATTAGCGTTACCTGCTGACTATAAACCCGAGTATAAAAGCATATTGATTGATTCCATTCCTTTAAAGAATTCCCGCCATTTTGATTATTGATGAGATTTATCACTTGCAAAATCCTTAATTTGAAAAGTATTTTGAATATAATATTCGAACCAGGCGTAAGTATGCAAAAATCTCTTTTCAAGAAATACTTTGCGGGTCTAACCAAAAACAGCTTATTGCTTGCATTTGCATCTCTTTTTTCTGACGTTTCCACAGAGATGTTGTACCCAATCCTGCCGAGGTATTTGATAGATTACCTCGGTGCAAATGGCAGCATTGTAGGTCTCATTGAAGGCGTCGCACAGGCAACGCAGAATATCATCCAGGGTTTTTCTGGATGGTTATCGGATAAGTTTCAAAGAAGAAAGCCTATCGCGCTCGTTGGATATTTTCTTTCGGCAGTTTCAAAACCTTTTATCGGCCTTGCCACTACATGGAAGATTGTTTTAGCGGCAAGATTCTCCGACAGGCTGGGCGCAGGTGGCCGATCCGCTCCACGGGACGCACTTATTGCTGAATCCGTAGCATCGGAACATCGGGGTAAGGCATTTGGCCTCGAGGGAATTGGCGATAATCTTGGAGCATTCCTGGGACCGCTTCTTACCATTCTGCTATTTTTTTCACTTCGTTTTAATATTCATACTATCTTTTATCTCGCCGTCATTCCGGGTCTTACTGCATTTTTGATGATTCTGTTAGTAAAAGAAAAACGAAATAAGACTTCTTTAAAAACGAGGATCGATCTCAATGTGAGTCAATTTCCAAAATCGTATTGGAAATATTTACTTGTAACTGGCGTATTCGGGCTGGGCAATTCCAGCAACGCCTTTCTTATTCTTAATATTGGCGATAAAGGCCTTTCTGAAATCGATACCATTCTTGTATATGCTTTTTATAATTTAGTAGCGGCACTGATCTCATATCCCGCCGGTTCGCTTTCGGATAAATTGGGCAGGAAACCGTTGTTGCTTATTTCGTTTGTTATTTTTTTTATTTCTTATACGGGATTTGCTTTCGGTTCAAATATCTTTCTTGTCGGTTTCTTATTTGTGTCGTATGGGCTTTTCCAGGGAATATTCAGAGCAACAGGCAAATCCTTTGCTTCTGATTTTGTTCCTGCCCACTTACGTGCAAGTAGCATTGGATGGTATTCCACTGTTGTAGGTCTTTCAGGTCTTGTATCCAGTATTGTGGCAGGCAGACTATGGGATAGTGTAAGTCACACTTCCGTTTTTATTTATGGAGCGGCCGTTTCTTTGGTAGGAATTATTTTTTTAATCGCGTTTATTCCCAATTCGCGGGGAAAAGCGAAAGCTAAAACTGAAACTTCAAAATGAAAAAACAAATTATCGATTGGCGCCTGATTTTTCTCTGCCTGTTTTGCCACACCGTGGCAGCGCAAAGGCCTTTATATACATTTCCCCTGGGTGTGGAAGCCTACACATTTCGCAAAAGTTTTCCTATTGACGTAGCGAAGACACTTGATACGATTAAAATGATGGGTTT